>JBFHRT010000257.1:0-3941 GCA_041591575.1 Spongiibacteraceae bacterium | reverse complement strand
GGCGACATTGCCGAGAGCGATACGCCGGTGATTGGTATCACCGGCACTGGCGGCGCCGGTAAATCCAGCCTCACCGACGAGCTGCTCAATCGCTTCCTGCGCTTTTGCCCCGGTAAGCGTATCGCAGTGCTGGCCATTGACCCTACCCGCCGGCGCACCGGCGGCGCGCTGCTGGGTGATCGCATCCGCATGAACAGTCTGCGCAGCGATTACGTGTTTTTTCGCTCCATGGCCACCCGGCGCCAGCACCTGGCCACCAGTGCGGTGCTGGCCGATTGTGTGCGCTACCTGAAACAGGCGGGGTTTGACCTGGTCATCGTAGAGACCGCCGGCATCGGCCAGTCCGATTCTGAAATCGTGGATCTGGTCGACCAGTCGCTGTACGTGATGACCAGTGAATTCGGTGCCGCCAGCCAGATGGAAAAAATCGACATGCTGGACCTGGCCGACGTGGTTGCCATCAACAAGTTCGATCGTCGCGCCTCGCTGGACGCGCTGCGCGACGTGCGCAAGCAGTGGCGGCGCAATCACAACCGCTTTGACGTGGCCGACAAGCAGGTGCCGGTGTTTGCCACCATCGCCAGCCAATTCAACGATGTCGGTGTCAGCGCGCTGTTCAGCCACCTCTGTGACTGGCTGGCATGGGAATCCAGCGAACACTTCCCCTGGGTGTTGCCCCACAGCAGTAGCTTGATACCTGCCGAGCGCGGTCGCTATCTGGCGGATATAGCAGAGAACAATCGCGCCACCCGCGACAACATTGCTGCCATGGCCGAAGCCGCTCGGCTGGCCCAGAGCTGCTGGCGTGCGCTGCAGGCGCTGGGTGACGCCGAGCTGCCCGCGCCGCTGATGCCCTGTGTGTCTACTGCTGACGGCGGAGACCCGGCATTGTCTCGGCTGCGCCAGCAGTACAACGAATCACTGCGAGCCATTGCGCCAGACTTACTGGAGTCCCTGCGCAAATGGCCGCAGAACAAGGCGTCTGTACAGGCCGAGACTTACCAGTACCAGGTGCGCGACAAGACTATCGAGGGCGCGAACTATCGCCGCTCACTGAGTGATCTCGCCATACCCAAGGTGGCGGCGCCGGAATACGAGGACTGGGGCGAGCAGCTGACGTTTTTGGCCCGCGAAAATCTGCCGGGCCACTATCCCTTTACCGCCGGCGTGTTTCCGTATCGGCGCGAGGGTGAGGACCCCACCCGCATGTTTGCCGGCGAGGGCACGCCGGAGCGCACCAACCGTCGCTTCCATTATCTGGCCGGTGGTCACGACGCCGCGCGCCTGTCCACCGCCTTCGACTCGGTGACGCTCTACGGCGAAGACCCGGCGCCGCGGCCGGATATCTACGGCAAAGTCGGTAATAGCGGTGTGAGCATAGCCACCGTCGACGACATGAAAAAGCTGTATTCGGGCTTTGACCTGTGCGCTCCCAGCACGTCGGTGTCGATGACTATCAATGGCCCGGCACCGACCATACTGGCGTTTTTTATGAATGCCGCCATCGACCAGCAGGTGGAAAAACACCTTAAGGACAGCGGGCAGTGGCAGCGTGTGGAGCGCGAGCTGGCGGCGCGGGACTTGCCACGCTACCAGGGCGAGTTGCCGGCGGGGCACAACGGTCTCGGTCTGGGCCTGCTCGGTGTCAGCGGCGAAGAGGTGGTGGATGCCGAGACCTATGCACGCATCAAGCGCGAGACGCTGAGCACGGTGCGCGGCACTGTGCAGGCGGATATTCTCAAGGAGGATCAGGCCCAGAATACCTGCATTTTCTCCACCGAGTTTGCCCTGCACATGATGGGTGACGTGCAGCAGTTTTTTATCGACAACGCGGTGCGCAATTTCTACAGCGTGTCGATCAGCGGCTATCACATCGCCGAGGCCGGAGCGAATCCGATTTCGCAGCTGGCCTTCACCCTGGCCAACGGTTTCACCATCGTTGAGTACTACCTCAGCCGCGGCATGGCCATCGACGATTTTGCACCCAACCTGAGCTTTTTCTTCAGCAATGGCATGGACCCGGAATACGCGGTATCGGCCGTGTGGCGCGGCGCATCTGGGCGCGGGCCATGCGCGACCGCTACGGCGCCAGCGAGCGCTCGCAGAAGCTCAAGTACCACATCCAGACCTCCGGCCGCAGCCTGCACGCACAAGAGATTCAGTTCAACGATATTCGCACCACGCTGCAGGCCATGTACGCGCTGTTCGACAACTGCAACAGCCTGCACACCAATGCCTTTGACGAGGCCATCACCACACCCACCGAAGAGTCGGTGCGCCGCGCGGTGGCCATCCAGCTGATCATCAACCGCGAGCTGGGGCTGAACTACAACGAGAATCCCTGGCAGGGCTCCTACGTCATCGACTACCTCACCGACGCGGTGGAGGAGGCGGTGCTACAGGAGTTTGAGCGCCTCAACGAGCGTGGCGGCGTGCTCGGCGCCATGGACACCATGTACCAGCGCGGCAAGATTCAGGATGAATCCATGCTCTATGAGCACAAGAAGCACGACGGCAGCCTGCCGCTGATCGGTGTCAACACTTTCCTGCCCAAGGCGGAAGCGGAGGAGGTGGTCGAGCTGGAGCTAATGCGCTCCACCGAGAGCGAAAAGCAGCAGCAGATTGACGAGTTGTCGCGCTTCCAGCAGCGCCACAACGCCGACAAACAGGCCTGGTTGAGCAAGCTGGAGGAAGTGGCCGCGCGCCGCGGCAATACCTTCGAGGTGCTGATGGATGCGGTCAAGCACTGCTCGCTGGGTGAGATCAGCCACCGCCTGTATGTAACCGGCGGTGAATACCGGCGTAATATGTAAAACGAACCGGCGGAGTTTAGTGGTCCGGCCTTTCTTCGGAAACGCGGAGGGGGTCCGCGGGGGCCGGATCGCTAATTTATCAAGGCCCCAGTGCAAGGCACTGGGGCGCAGCCTATTGGAGTAAGGACCATGCCGACTTATCAAGCGCCACTGCGCGACATGCAATTTTTGTTGAACGACGTCTTCGATGCTGAGGCGCTGTGGCGCCAGCTGGGCCTGAGCGAAGAAAGCGCCAGCCTGGACCTGGCCAATGCGGTGCTGGAAGAGGCCGCCAAGATTGCAGGCGAGGCGGTGTCGCCGGTCAACCAGCTGGGCCACGAGCAAGGGGTGACCTTCGACAACGGCAGCGTTACCACCCCCGAGGGCTTTATCGAGGCCTATCGTACCCTGGCCGAAGGCGGCTGGGTCGGCGTTGCAGGCGAGCCAGACTTTGGCGGCCAGGGCCTGCCTAAAATGCTGACCCTGCTGGTGGACGAAATGGTGGCTGGCGCCAGTGTGTCGATGCACCTGTACCTGATGCTCACCGCCGGCGCTGCCATCGCCATCAATGCCCACGCCAGCGAGGAGCTCAAGGCCACGTATCTGCCAAAGCTCTACAGCGGCGAGTGGGCCGGCACCATGTGTTTGACCGAGCCCCACGCCGGCACCGACCTTGGCCTGATCCGCACCCAGGCACAGCCCCGGGATGACGGCAGCTATGCGATCTCCGGCACCAAGATTTTCATCACCAGCGGCGAGCACGACCTCACTGACAATATCATTCACCTGGTGCTGGCCAAACTGCCGGATGCCCCGGCCGGGCCGCGCGGTATCTCGCTGTTCCTGGTGCCCAAGTACAAGCTCAATGCCGATGGCAGCCTGGGCGAGCGCAACGCCGTGACCTGTGGTTCTATCGAACACAAGATGGGCATTAATGCCTCTTCTACCTGTGTGATGAATTTCGACGGCGCCGAGGGCTATTTGGTGGGCGAACTCAACCGTGGTCTCAACTGCATGTTTACCATGATGAACTACGAGCGCCTCACTGTGGGTATTCAGGGGCTGGGCGCATCTGCCGCCGCGCTGCAGTTTGCCAGCGAATACGCCACCGAGCGCCTGCAGGGTCGCGGTGCCGGTAGTGCGCTTGCC
>JBFHRT010000256.1:0-3946 GCA_041591575.1 Spongiibacteraceae bacterium | reverse complement strand
CACCGGAGCGCGCTGCTACTGCGGCAGCTGGCGCTACCGGCTGCTGGCCGGCGATGAGCTGACCATTCGTGAAATCGATGTAAGAGAAGCCGAATAGGGGAAAAGCTATGTGCACCACCTGCGGCTGTTCGACTAACAGCGAGCTGAGCATCACCCGCCTGCGCCCGCACTCGGGCGTTGCGCTGTCGCCGCTGCGCCATCATCACTACGACCACGACCACGACCACGACCACGACCACGACCACAGTCGCTCGCGGCAAAGCGACGCCGAGACCCGGCAGCTGGAGGCGCGCATTCTGTCGCGCAATGACGACATCGCCCGGCGCAATCGCCAGCGCCTGCAGCAGCGCGGCATCCTCGCCCTCAACCTGGTCAGCTCGCCGGGCTCGGGCAAGACCACGCTGCTGGAACGCAGCCTGCGCGACCTCGGCGCGGAATGGCCTTTCGCGGTGATCGAGGGCGACCAGCAGACCCTGCTCGACGCCCAGCGCATCGAGGCCACCGGCTGCCCGGTGGTGCAGCTCAACACCGGTGCCGGCTGTCATCTGGAAGCCGACATGCTGGCGCGGGGCCTCGATGAGTTGCAACCCGCCGACGGCTCCGTGCTGATGATCGAAAACGTCGGCAACCTGGTGTGCCCGGCGCTGTTTGATCTGGGCGAGCAGGCCAAGGTCGTCATCCTTTCGGTGACCGAGGGCGAAGACAAGCCGCTGAAGTATCCGCATATGTTCCGCGCTGCCAGGCTGATGCTGATCAACAAGCTGGACCTGCTGCCCCACGTCAATTTCGACCTGCAGCGCTGTATCGATTATGCCCGCCAGGTCAATCCACAGATTGACATCATCGCGCTGTCGGCCACCCGCGGCGACGGACTGCAGCAGTGGTACCACTGGCTGCGGACGGCGCGGGCGGCGCTGCTGGCGGACGAAGGCAATTGCGAGCGCGAGGCGCGGCGATGAGCGAGGTTTTTGACGCGGCTGTCGCGCGACTGCTGGCACTGGGGCGGGAGGCCGGCACCGCGGAGCCGGTGCTGGCGGCGCTGTCACGCCCCGAGGCGTTGCTCTGTGCGTCACTGCCACTGCTGCGCGATGACGGCTCCACCGCCTACTTTCCCGCCTACCGCTGCCACTACAGCAGCCTGCTCGGCCCCGGCAAGGGCGGTATCCGCTACCACCCTGCGGTGTCGCCGGGTGAGGTACAGGCGCTGGCGCTGTGGATGACCATCAAGTGCGCGCTGGCGGGGCTGCCGCTGGGTGGGGCCAAGGGCGGCGTTGCGGTGGATCCGAAAACACTGTCGCCGATGGAGCTGGAGCGCCTGTCACGCGCCTACATGCGGGCGATGGCGGATTTCATTGGCCCCGACCGCGACATTCCCGCTCCCGATGTTTATACCAACGCGCGCATCATGGGCTGGATGCGTGACGAGTTCGAGGTTATCACCCGGGAACGGCAGCCGGCGGTGATCACCGGCAAGCCGCTGGATCTGGGCGGCAGCGCCGGGCGCGAGGAAGCCACCGGGCTTGGCGCCTTCCTCTGCACCGAGTTCCTGCGCAACAAGGAGGGGCGCGCGGCGCAGGATATCCGGGTGGCAATTCAGGGCTTCGGCAATGCCGGTTACCACATCGCCAGAGCGCTGCAACAGGGCGGCTACCGGGTGGTGGCCATCAGCGATTCCAAGGGTGGCATCTACGCCGAAAGCGGTCTCGACGTGGAAAGCCTGTGGCAGGAAAAACAGGCATCGCGCCAGCTGCGCGGTGTGTACTGCAACGGTTCGGTGTGCGAAACCATCAGCCATCAGGTGATCAGCAACGCCGAGCTGCTGGCGCTGGATGTGGAGCTGCTGGTACCGGCGGCGCTGGAAAACACCATCACGGCGGATAACGTCGCGACTATCCGGGCGCCCTGGATCACCGAGGTCGCCAACGGCCCCATTTCGCCCGACGCCGATTTCCAGTTGCATCAGCGCGGCACCGTGATCATACCCGACGTGCTGGCCAATGCCGGCGGCGTCATCGTCAGCTATTTCGAATGGGTGCAGAACCGCGCCGGTTACCCCTGGTCGCTGGAAGAGGTGCGCAGCCGCCTGGCGGCCAGACTGGAACAGGCTTTCGAGGCCATGTGGCAGTACCAGCACCAGCATCCGGGCGTCAGTCTGCGCAGCGCCGCATACGCCCGCGCGCTACAGCATATCGACCGCGTGTTGCGCATGCGCGGTACCAAGGAGTACTACAACAGCGGGGATAGCGGCTAGCTGCTGAAACTCTGCGCCCACAAAAAAACGGTCGCTACGCTGGCGGGGCTTTCAGGGCCGGGCTTGCCGCTGGCGCCAGGGTTGCCACCTGCGTGACAGGCAAACAGGAAAGCCGCCGGCGCATGCGCGCGGTGGGTACGGGCAGGGAACCGCCATGCCAGGACTGGATTGGCAGCCGCAAATTCAACACATCGACACCGCCAGTACCGCGCTGCAGCTGCCGCTGCCGCCGGGGCTGGCATCCCCCCAGTCGCTGCTGGCGCTGGGTGGTCTCTACCAGCCGCACTTTTGCCTGCTGCAGGGCGGAATCTGCCACTTGTCAGCAGTCATGGAAGCCGAAGTCTTTACCGGGCGGGGGGCAGCCGCTGAACTGACGGCCGATGCCGCGGCGAGATATCGCACGCGCCTGCCCTGCCAGCCTCAGCTGCTGGTGGTGGATCGTCACGCGGATGGCCCGGTGCTGCAATGGGCGCTGCAGTGGGCAGGGCAGGAGCGACTGGCGCTGACCTCGGTGCAACATCACCACGCGCATCTGGCGGCGTGCATGGCCGACAACGCGGTGCCGGCGAGCCAGCAGGTGCTGGGTATTGTGCTGGATGGCGGTGGCTTTGGCGACGGCGGTGAGCACTGGGGTGGCGAGCTGCTGCTGGCTGACTACCGCAACTATCGCCGCTTGGCGAGTCTGCAGCCGTTGCCGCTGATCGGCAGTCTGCAGGCATTGCGCGAGCCCTGGCGCAATGCCTATGCCCATATTGATGCGGTGTTCGGCTGGGAACGCTTTTACGCTCGCTACCCGCAGCTGCCGCTTACTCACTTTCTCGCCGACCGGCCGCTGTCGATGCTCGATGAACTGCTGCGCAGCGGCGGCCACTGTCCACCCAGTAGTGCAGCCGTACGCTGGTTTGACGCGGTGGCGGCGGCGCTGGGTTTATGTCTGTCGCAGCAGAGCGCCGGCCAGGCCGCGATCCAGTTGGAAACGCTGGCGCGCAGCGCGGCGCTGCCGGCACGCGACAGCGGATATTCCTTGCGGCTGACCGCCACCGGTTCGCACTGGCAGCTGCAGGTGGCACCGATGTGGCCCCAGCTGCTGGATGACATGGCGGCGGGCTGGCCCGCGGCCATCGTCGCTGCCCGCTTTTACGAGGGCTTGGCCCGCGGGCTGGTGCAGCTGCTGCAGTTGCTGATGCGGCGCCACAACCTGGGTTGGGGCACGCCCGTTGCCCTGTGCGGCGGTGCCTTCGACAACCGTTTGTTGCTGCAACGCTTGCTGACCCTGCTGCAACACGCGGGGTTACGGGTGCTGGTACATCGCCAGGTGCCCGGCAACGACCGTGGGCTGGCGCTGGGGCAGGCGGTGGTCGCTGCGGCGCAACAGGCGGCCTAGCGACCCTGGTCCCGAGGGGATTTTTCCGCAATTGACAAAGTGTAAATTATAAGACAATCTGTAATCTCTATTGTCCAGCACTGCCTTTTGCAAGCACAGGAGAGCATGGCTTGTCCCCAGTATCGGCCGAAAACCAGCGAGCCCGTCAGCGACTGCGGGAGCTCAGCACTGCGCAGCCGCGCAGCAGCAGTGAGTTGCGCCGCGAGCAGCTGGTAAAAATCGCTGCCTACGTGGTCGAGTTCGAGGGGCTGGACGCGCTCAAGCACGCGCGTATCGCGGAACTGGCCGGTTGTGCGCGACCGCTGGTGTAT
>JBFHRT010000255.1:0-3949 GCA_041591575.1 Spongiibacteraceae bacterium | reverse complement strand
TGCGCCACGGCGGGAGGCAGCGCCGTGCATAAGCTCAACCGCTATATCGGTCGCACCGTGACCGGCGCCATTGTGCTGGTACTGCTGGTGATTGTCGGTATCGACCTGTTAACCGCCGTGATCGACCAGCTGGAAGACCTGCGAGGCGAATACACCTTTGCCGCTGCCCTGCAGTATGTGGCGATGACCATTCCCGGCCGCTTCTACGAGTTTCTGCCCTTTGCCGCGCTGGTGGGCTGTCTGGCGGGGCTGGGTTCCATGGCCGGCAGCAGTGAGCTGGTGGTGATGCGCGCCGCCGGTATCTCCACCGCGCGGCTGGTGTGGGCGGCGATGAAGCCGGCGCTGGTACTGAGCCTGCTGGGTCTGGTGTTGGCGGAATACATCGCGCCGCCGGTGCAGCAGATCGCCGAGAGTTTTCGCGCGGTGGCGCTGCAGGAGGAGGGCAAGGCCCACTCCGAGTACGGCATGTGGCACCGCGAGGGCAATCGCTATATGCACTTTAACGCGGTGCAGCCCAACGGTGTGCTCTACGGCGTGTCGATCTATCAGTTCAGTGATGGCCGCGAACTGCAGCGGAGCCTCTACGCCGAACGCGCCAGTTTTGTCGGCGGCCAGTGGTTGCTGGAGGATGTGAAGGAGGCCAGTTTCAATGCGCGCAGCGCCGAGCAGCAGCTCCATCGCAGCCTGTCCTGGCAGACCGAGCTGACCCCGCAACTGCTCAATATCCTGGTGCTGCAGCCGTCGGATCTGTCCATCAGTGGCCTGTGGCGCTACGCCGCCTATTTGCAGGAGCAGGGCATCAACGGTGGCGAGTACCTGCTGGCCTTCTGGAACAAGCTGCTGCAACCACTCACCATCGTCGGTCTGGTGCTGGTGGCCATCTCCTTTATCTTCGGTCCACTGCGCGAAGTGACCATGGGCCACCGGGTGTTCGTGGGCGTGCTGATTGGGGTGGTGTTCCGCATGTTGCAGGATATGCTGGGGCCGGCCAGTCTGGTATTCGGTTTCGCGCCGGTTTACGCGAGTCTGCTGCCCATCGTTTTAAGCTTTGTGGTGGGTGGCGCGCTGCTGATGCGGCGGGTGTAGTTGCGGCGGGTGTGGTTGCGGTGAAGCGCTGCACCAGATGAGTGCAATAGTGCGCTGTGCCGGCCCGTTGTGAGCCCTGCTGGCCGGCAAGGGCTGCGGCACCAGGCGCTTCCACATCTTGGCACTTGGCTTGCAATGACGTTACCTGGGGCGGCTTGCCGAGCGGTAGCGCGCAAGCGTTTTACTGACCGCAGGCGCCACTGTTGCATTACCGTAGTGTGAACGCTGTGTCAGCGTGTTGAGCGGCGCGCCTAATTAGGTAAGAATTCACAGTGGTGGCGACGTAACGTAACCCGTTCGTTATGCTGCGCGCCCCGCCGTCATCGCGTTGTCACTTCACCGTGGCAGACTCGCCCGCTGCGACCCGGTTGCGGCGACAGGCGAATGATGTGGATAGCAACACGTAAAACAACAAAAAAGAAGCTGCAGTTTTTGCAGCATAACAGGGTCGGTCGACGATTATGGGTATCGCCTGCGGTGGCCGCCCGCAAAAATGGATTTGAGGAAACAGCATGAAGCAGCTCGGTGTACTTGACTCGGCATTTATCAATCTGGAGCACCCCAACACGCCCCAGCATATCGGCGGCATCGGAATTTACGATCCGTCCACGGCACCGGGCGGCTTCGTGCGTTTTAAGGGTGTCATCGCCAATTTCGAGCAGCGGCTGATGAAACACCCCATGTTCCGCTCTCGGCTGGTGCACGCCCCCGGCGGGCTGGATCGCCCCTACTGGGTGCAGGACGCCAACTTCGATGTGGAATTCCACATCCGCCATATCGCGCTGCCGCAGCCGGGCGACTGGCGCCAGCTGTGTATTTTGGTGTCACGCATTCACGCGCGGCCGCTGGATATGTCGCGGCCGCTGTGGGAGGCCTACATCATTGAAGGCCTGGACAATATCCCCGACGTACCCAAGGGTGCCTTCGCCATTTACACCAAGATGCACCACGCACTGGTGGACGGCGCCGGCGGCGCCTCCTTTATGTCGGTGATCCACGACCTGGAGGCCGATCCCAAGCCTGCCGAAGACAGCCCGGGCCGCGAGACCATTCTGGTCGACACCGCGCCCAACCCGCTGTACCTGGCGACCAATTCGGCAGTCAACCAGGTCAAGAACAGCTTCCAGGTGGCCAAGGGCACGCTGGGGCTGATCAAGGACTTTGGCAAAATGGCGCTGGGCATTGCGCGCAAGGAAATCCCGATGCCGCCCATCAACGCGCCCAAGACCCGCTTCAATGAACCGGTGGGCCCCTACCGTGTGTTTGAAGCGGCAGAATTCCCGCTGGACGATCTGAAAATGATCAAGAACGCGGTGGATGCCAAGATTAACGACGTGGTGCTGACCGTGGTATCCGGTGCCATGCGCCGCTATCTGGAACACTACAACGAGCTGCCGGAAGAGAGTCTGGCGGCGGGCATCCCGCTGAACATGCGCACTCGTCGCGGTGTCACCGACGACAACAACCAGGTGGGCTCGGTGTTCATGAACCTGAACACCAACATCGCCGATCCCATCGAGCGCCTCAAGGCTATCCACCAGAGCGCGCAGGAGGCCAAGGAGTTTGGCGAGCACTCGCCGTTGGTAGACACGCTGAAGATCGCCGGTACCTTCGCCCCGGCGCTGACCCGGCCGGTGGTGAACCTCTACGTCAACAACCACCTGTCCAATCATATGCCGGCCAATATCAGCACGGTGGTGTCCAACGTGGCGGGTCCTCCCTTCCCGCTGTATTCCGCCGGCGCGCGCATGGTGCGCTACTTCGGCATGGGGCTGCTGACCCCGGGCATGGGCCTGTTCCACCTGGCTTTCAGTTCCGACGGCCTGCTGACCCTGTCGATTCTGGCCGATCGCGACACCATGCCTGACCCGGCCTACTACCGCGAGTGCCTGTTTGCCGCCTACGAGGAGCTGCGCGAAGCGGCGATCAAGTACGCCAAGGAACAGGAGGAGGCGCAGGAGAAAGAGAAGCAAAAGGCCGAGTCCAAGCCGGCGGCCAAGGCCAAGCGCAGCAGCTCGAAAAAAGCGGAAACGGCCGCGACCAAGAGCAGCGGCAAGAAAGCGGCCAGCGCCGCCAAGCCTGCCGCCAAGGCCAAAGCGGCCAGCAAGCCCAAGGCCGCCGCCAAACCCAAGGCGCAGAGCAAGGCGAAAGCCGCTGACAAGCCCAAGGCGGCCAGCAAGCCTAAGCCCGCACCGGCCCCCAAGGCGGCAGTGAGCAAGGCCAAGGACGCTCAGGCGCCAGCCGCCAGCGGCGACACGGTGACCTCACTGCTGGCGCCCGTTAGCGACGACAGCTACACCGAGGCGGTGGCGCAGAAAGCCGCCGGCGCCGGTGGCAAGGTGGTGAGCATGACCAAGAAGGCCGAGTAAGACCCGGCCTCTTGAGTCTCGCAAAAAAGGCTGCTTCGGCAGCCTTTTTTTGGTCTGGAGGAAAGCGGCCACAGGGGGGGGGGGCATTGCGAGGGGCCGCAGGCGACGCGGCAATCTCAATCAGGCAAGGCGCCACCCCGCGGAGATCGCCACGTCGCAAAAAGCGCTCCTCGCGATGACGGAGTATGCACAAAGCAACTTGTTTCCCCCGTCATTGCGAGGAGCCGCAGGCGACGCGGCAATCTCTAGCAGGCAAGGTGCCATCCCGCAGAGATCGCCACGTCGCAAAAAGCGCTCCTCGCGATGGCGTAACCTCGGTGTGCACTTAGCTAACGGTGATATCGCCCATCAGTCCCGTCTTCATATGCTCGATCACATGGCAGTGGTACATCCAGCGCCCCGGGTTGTCGGCGACGAAGGCGATCTTGGCGCGCTCGTTTTTTTGCAACAGAATCGTGTCGGACTGGAACGGGGTGATCTCGCGCTGGTCCGAC
>JBFHRT010000254.1:0-3958 GCA_041591575.1 Spongiibacteraceae bacterium | reverse complement strand
CGTGCTGATGAACACCGAGGGCGAGGACTGTGGCGCCGGTTCTGAAACTGGGGGCAGCGAAGTCAGCCTGAGCCTGGCCGACCGCTGGATCATCTCGCGCCTGCAGCAGACCGAGGCGGGGGTGGAAAAAGCAGTGGCCAGCTACCGCTTCGACCTCGCCTCCCAGGCGCTGTACGAGTTCGTCTGGAACGAGTACTGCGACTGGTACCTGGAACTGTCCAAGCCGGTGCTGTGGGACGACAATGCCTCCGTAGAAGCCAAGCGCGGCACCCGCCGCACGCTGATCCGCGTGCTGGAGACCACCCTGCGCCTGCTGCACCCCTTCATGCCCTTTATCACCGAAGAGATCTGGCAGCGCGCGGCGCCGCTGGCCGGTGTCGAGGGCGAAACCATCATGCAACAGCCCTATCCCGAGGCCGACACCGCCAAGATCGACGAGCAGGCCTGCAGCGATATCGAATGGCTCAAGGGCGTGATCCTGGCGGTGCGCAACCTGCGCGGCGAAATGAACATCCCGCCGGGCAAGGCCATTCCGGTACTGCTCAAGAACG
Source organism: Spongiibacteraceae bacterium (assembly GCA_041591575.1). Taxonomy (GTDB): domain Bacteria; phylum Pseudomonadota; class Gammaproteobacteria; order Pseudomonadales; family Spongiibacteraceae; genus JBFHRT01. The sequence continues at coordinate 3,407 of JBFHRT010000254.1, read as the reverse complement.
GCAGCGATGAAGACCTGCGCCGCCTGGACGACAATCGTCAGTTCCTCACCACCCTGGCCAAGCTCGAGGGCATCGACGCGCTGGCCGTCGGCGACACCGCCCCCATGTCAGCCACCGCACTGGTGGGCGACATGGAAGTGCTGGTGCCCATGGCCGGACTGATCGACAAGGACGCGGAGCTCGCGCGACTGCAGAAAGAAATGCAGAAACTGGACAAGGAAATTCAGCGCCTGCAAGGCAAGCTGGGCAATGACAAATTTGTCAGCAATGCCCCTGCCGACGTGGTCGCCAAGGAGCGCGACAAACTGACTGCACAGCAGGGTGCGCTGAAGAAACTGTCTGAGCAGCACAGCGCCATGCAGGCGCTGTAACTGGCGCAGGCTGCCGCAAGGCATTAACTCGTTATTGCGAGGCGTGGAACCGCGCTGTTTAGCGGTTCCGCGACGCGGCAATCTTCATCAGGCAAGCGACCGCCCCAGGAGATTGCCACGTCGCAATCAACACCCCTTGCGATGACGCAAGATTATCACCGCCGCACCATCACCTACCGGCACCGTCATTGCAAGGAGCCGAAGGCGACGCGGTAATCTCCGCCGGCGTGGCAGTGAACCAGGCACTAACTCGCCCCCTCCCGCCCTGACACAACGCCTTAACGCTGACACCACATCTGCGCAGCAAAACAAAACGCAGACGACGAAACACATCGCCTGCGCCTTTCCTAAAATTTTCTTCACCGGCGTGGACAAACCCCGAAGCGCGACTATAGTATGGCCTAAAGCAGTTTGTATTTGCGCTACGTTGTGAAACCTAAAAAAACAATAAGCATTTGCCATGCGCGCCCCGGCGCAGGCCTTTCACGCACCGCTGGAAGCGGCTACCGCCGCTGCGCAACGCTGGCCTATCGACTAAATCCCCCTCGCATCGCCCCGCAATTCGCGGGACGGCACGCGCTAGCCAAGCAATGATCTGCCATAAAAAGGAGTAACCATGACTGACCGCACTACCGGAATCGTGAAATGGTTTAACAATGCCAAAGGATTCGGCTTTATCACCCGCGGCGAAGACAGCGGTGACGATGTCTTCGTTCACTTCCGCTCCATCCGCGGCGACGGATATCGCACCCTGGACCAGGGGCAGGAAGTGGAATTCAAACTGGTTGAGGGCCCCAAGGGCCTGCAAGCCGACGACGTGCTAAAACTCTGACAACCGGCACGCTTATGCCGCGCTGGCCTGCGGCGCGGCCCGGCTGTTAGCGCTGGACAGCGCCGCAGCTCACCGCTAGCCTGTGCCTCGTTAAAAACTTCAGCGAGCACAGGCGTGAGCGACAAAAACATTCTTATCACCGGCTGCTCCAGCGGCCTCGGTTTGGCGCTGGCGCGCGAATTCTGTGAGCGCGGCTACCGCGTACTGGCCACCGCGCGCAATCCGCAGGCCATCCCCTTCCAACACCCCAAGCTAAGCACTGCTGCACTGGATGTCGCCGACAGCGACAGTATTCGGCAACTGGCCGCTTTCTGTGAGCACGAATTCGGCGGCATCGACGTGCTGATCAACAACGCCGGATACGGTCTGATGGGGCCAGTGATTGAAACACCGCTGTCGCAACTGCAGACCCAGTTCAGCACCAACAGCCTGGCGCCACTGGCGCTGGCCCAAGCGCTGCTGGAGCAGATGCTGGCGCGAGGTGGCGGCCACATCCTCAACATTGGCAGCGTCTCCGGTCGCCTGGTCACGCCTTTCGCCGGCAGTTACTGCGCCTCGAAAGCGGCACTGGAGGCACTCAACAGCGCCATGCGCCGTGAGCTGCGTCCTTTCAATATCCGCGTGCAGTATGTGATGGCCGGCGGCATCCGCTCCGGCTTTGGCGCACGCGCCACCTCCGAACTCGCCGCTGCGCTGCCCGCCGCCTCGCGCTACCAGCCCATTGAAGACGCCATGCGCGAGCGCGCCTCACTGTCGCAGCGCAATGGCGCCGCAGCGGAATCGGTGGCGCGCGCCATTGTCGATGGCATGGAAAAAACGCCGCGAAAAGCCGTGTTGTTTGTCGGTGCCGGTGCGCGCCGCTTATATCTGCTGTCACGCTTGCCGGCATGGCTGCAGGACGCACTGCTCAGTCGCCGTTTCGGGCTCAACCGGCTCAAATAATCCCGCTGCCCCGCTTGCATCGACCGCGCTCGATAGAGCTGCTCACTCGAGCGTGTTACACTTTTTGACTGCACAGGCACGAACCATCCACGTGCCGGCGACACCACCCTTGCCATCAATAAAACCCCCGGATACGCCCGGGTAAGTACAGGATAGTTATGCTACTCATTGTTCGATTTTTGTTTGCGGCACTGCTCACCGCCGTCACCGTTGCCCTGACCAATCAACTCGCCGGCCTGCCGGTACTGACACTGGATGCCGCGTCGCTACTGTTGCTGGTAAGCATCACTCTCGGCGTACTGATTAGCCCCATGCTGTCGGTGTTCGACATCCCCCTGCCCGCACTGCGCCGCAGCACGCGTGAAACCGGGCAGGTCAAATGGTTTAACGTCAGCAAAGGTTACGGCTTTATCACCCGCGACAGCGGCGACGATGTGTTTGTTCACTTCCGCTCTATTCGCGGTCGCGGCCGCCGCAGCCTCTACGAAGGCCAGACGGTTGAGTTCGAACTCACCCAGGGCGAGAAGGGCCCGCAGGCAGAAGATGTTTCGGTACTGGAGGATAGCCCGCGTCGCTGAGCGCAGGCTTCCTCGTCACGATTTCAGATCACCGTCACGCTGCCAGATCGCGCCCCGCTCCACCAGCGGGGCAATATCGCCGCCAGTTCTTGCTGCTCCGTCTTGGCCCGGCGAACCTGCCACCAAGTTAAAACATGACCAAAGCCGGATTAGCACTATTTTATTACCGGCCTAATCCAGCCTAATAGTGTGGCGGCGCCTCGTCCGGCCGCAGCTGATCCATCTCCCCCAACAGCTGTTCAAGCAATTGCTTGAGTTCAGCACACTGCTTACCCAAGCCATCGAGCTCGCGCTGCTGCTGCGCCACCACTTGGTTCAACGCCTGCACTGTATCCTCCTGAAACGCATAACGCGCCTGCAGGTCTTCCAACTCCGCGCTCAGTCTTTCCAGCTCCACCGCCGCCACTCCTTTCACCTCTTACCTGCCGGTAAAAACCAGACACAATTCTTGGGCGCACAGTATAATGCCGATCCAGTGACACACAGGAACAATTCGTGGGAAATCCGGTTTACTCCACAGAACACGGCCGCCTGTGCCCCCAGTGTGGCCAGGCCAAATCCGCCTGCCGCTGCGCGCAGCAGGCCAAGGCCGCTGCACCCGCCGGCGACGGCATTGTGCGCATCAGCCGCGAGACCAAGGGTCGCAAGGGCAAGGGGGCTACGGTGGTGCGCGGCCTCGGGCTT
>JBFHRT010000253.1:0-3962 GCA_041591575.1 Spongiibacteraceae bacterium | reverse complement strand
TCGACGATGCGGCCGCGCACCACGTTGGTGACCGGCACCTCGGCGGTGGGAATCAGGTAGTACTCGTGCTCGCCCTGCAGCCGGAACAGATCCTCGGCAAACTTGGGCAGCTGGCCGGTACCGCGCAGCGAATCGCTGTTGACGATGTAGGGAACGTAGATTTCCTGGTAACCGTGCTCACCGGTGTGGGAGTCCAGCATCAGCTGAATCAGCGCCCGGTGCAGCCGCGCCACGCCGCCGCGCATGACGCTGAAGCGGCTGCCGGTGATGGTGGCGGCGGTATCGAAATCCAGCCCGCGCAGCGCGACCCCGAGGTCGACGTGGTCACGCGGTTCAAAATCGAAGGCCCGCGGCTCGCCCCAGCGCGCCACCTCGACGTTGTGGTCTTCGTCGTCGCCCTCAGGCACGGCGTCGTCGGGCAGGTTGGGCGTGCCCATCAGCAGCTCGTCCAGCGCTTCCTGGGCAACCTTGGCCTGTTGTACCAGGGCCTCCATATCAGCCTCGATACGTGCCAGGGTCTGGTTGACGGTGGCCTTGGCCTCGTCGACGCTCTTGCCCTGCTTGACCAGCTCGCCGATCTGCTTGGAGGCGCGCTTGCGCTCGGCCAGCAGTTCCTGACTCTGTACGTCGGCCTGCTTGCGCTGGGCGTCCAGTGTGCGGAAGCCTTCCACATCAAAGCTCAATCCGCGCTTGGCCAGTTTTTCCGCAACCAGTTCCGTCTGCTGGCGCACCAGCTTGATATCCAACATTGTCAGACCTTCTCCAATCCTATTGATGCCGCTAGCGCAGCAATGTGATTCCCAGCCAGCAACCCAGCACGCAGCTGCCCAGGGTTGCCACGACATAGAGCAGCGCGGCCAGCGCCCTGCCCGCTTCGATTAAGGCCACCGTCTCCAGCGAAAATGTGGAAAAGGTGGTGAACGCGCCAAGAAAACCCACGATTACCATATAGCGCCAATCGGGGTGCAGCGCCGTTTTTTCGGTGATCAGCACGTACATGAGGCCGATCAGCAGCGAACCCAGGGCATTCACCCCAAAGGTGGCCCAGGGCCAGTCATGGCGAATGTGAGCATAGCTTAGCTGCGCCAGCGCGAAACGGCTGACCGCGCCGGCGGCACCGCCAACAGCGACCAGCAGATAGGGCAACGCACCGCTCATGCGCCGTCGCTCTTGTCAGCGTGACTGCCAGTGCCGTTGCCGGCGCCGTAGCGCCGGCGCTCGCTGCTCCGGTCCAGCTGGCGCAGGTAGTCCAGTTTGTCGCCGATTTTCTTTTCCAGCCCTCGCGGTACCGGCTGGTAGAAGCGGCACTCGCTCAGTGCCTCGGGCAGATAGCTCTCACCGGCCGCATAGGCGTCGGGCTCATCGTGGGCATAGCGGTAGGCATCGCCATAGCCCTGGGCCTTCATCAGCTTGGTGGGCGCGTTGCGCAGGTGCATGGGCACCTCCAGGCTACCGCTCTGGCGCACCTCGGCCATTACCGCCTTGAAGGCGGTGTACACCGCATTGCTCTTGGGCGCGCTGGCCAGGTAGGCCACCGCTTGGGCGATGGCCAACTCGCCCTCTGGGCTGCCCAGGCGCTCCTGCACATCCCAGGCGTCCAGTGCAATGCGCAGTGCCCTCGGGTCGGCGTTGCCGATGTCTTCGCTGGCCATGCGCACCACCCGGCGCGCAATATACAGAGGGTCACAGCCGCCGTCCAACATCCGCGCCAGCCAGTACAGGGCACCGTCTGGCGAGCTGCCACGCACCGACTTGTGCAGCGCCGAGATCTGCTCGTAAAAAATGTCGCCGCCCTTGTCGAAACGGCGCGGGTGACCACTGAGCACCTGCTCGACAATACCGTCAGCGATATCGCCGGGGCTGCCGGCGGCCTCGGCCATGTCCATCGCCACTTCCAGGTAGTTCAGCGCGCGCCGCGCGTCGCCATCGGCGTAGCCGGCCAACCGCTGGATACTGGCGTCGCTGCACTGCAGCTGCTGAGCACTCGCCGCGCGCTGCAGAATCTGCACCATGGTGTCGCTGTCCAGCGAGCGCAGCTGGTAGACACGGGCGCGCGACAGTAGTGCGTTGTTCAACTCGAAGGACGGATTCTCGGTAGTGGCGCCGACAAAGATGATGGTGCCGTCTTCAACAAAAGGCAGGAAGGCATCCTGCTGCGCCTTGTTGAAACGGTGCACCTCGTCGATAAACAGTACGGTCTGGCGATCGTAGAGCTGTTGCTGCTTGGCCTCCTCCACCGCCTGGCGGATTTCCTTGACCCCTGACAGCACCGCCGACAGCGTGATGAAATGGGCGTCGCAGAGGTGGGCGATCAACTTGGCCAGCGTGGTCTTGCCCACCCCCGGCGGCCCCCACAACACCATGGAGTGCAGCTGGCCGGAATCCAGCGCCTCGCGCAGCGGTTTGCCCTCGGCCAGCAAGTGGCTCTGGCCCAGAAATCCGGCGAGGTCAGTGGGTCGCATGCGCGCCGCCAGCGGCTGCATGTCACGGCTCACGGCGCCGGCTCCAGCACCTGCTGGCGGTAGCGCTCTTCGGAGAAGGTGAACAAATCCGCGCCGTAGCCGGTGTTGAAGGCGGGTTCCAGCAGCGAGATGCGGGTGTGCTGGCCCAGCGAATCGCGCAGCTCCATAGCCTGCAGCTCGGTGCCGGCAAACTGCAGGCTCATCTCGCTGAACATGGCCTCGCCCCGTGGCAGCAGCGTAAAGATGTCGAGCTCGCCGCGGCGCTGGTAACTGACGTCGAAGTGGTTTTGCAGCTGCTGCGGTGTGGCGGTGAGAATCAGCACCGGCGCCTGCGCCAGGTCGGCGCTGAAGGGCTCGGTGTTGAGCTGCTCCAGGTCGGGATCGTAACGCCACAGGGTTTCACCATCGGTGACCACCAGGTAGCGGAAGGGCTGCTCGGTTTCCCAGCGCAGCTTGAACGGCCGCTGCACCCAGATTTCGCCCTCGGAGCGCTGCACGCTGTCGCCGTCTTCGTTGCGAACTTCCTGCTCGAAGCGCCCGCCAATACTGTCGGTGCGGGCCAGCAACGCCTGCAGTGCCGCTACCGGGGATTCGGTTTGGGAATCGGGCGCGGCAGCGGCGACAAGCGCCACCAGCAGCAGCGCGCCCGCCGCCATCAATCTCAGCATGAAATGCAATTTCCTTTCGTTTGTCGCACAGCCGTCGTGAATTCAAGCGCCGCTATTCGACGGGAGGCGGCGCCAGCACTTCGCGCTGGCCATTGCTGCCCATCTCGCTGACCACACCGGACAGCTCCATGGTCTCGATCAGGCGCGCGGCGCGGTTGTAACCGATACGCAGTTTGCGCTGCACCGAGGAAATCGAGGCGCGCCGCGACTCGGTAACGTAGCGCACGGCCTGGTCATACAGTTCGTCGCCCTCGCCGTCGCCATCTTCACCGCCACCGCCGCCCATGCCGGGCACGGCGTCAAAGCTACCGCCCTCTTCCAGCAAGCCCTCGATGTAGTCAGGCTCGCCGCGCTGTTTCCAGTCGGCCACCACCCGGTGCACCTCATCGTCGGAGACGAAGGCGCCATGCACCCGTACCGGCAGGCCGCTGCCCGGCGGCAGGTAGAGCATGTCGCCGTGGCCCAACAGCTGCTCGGCACCACCCTGGTCGAGAATGGTGCGTGAATCGATCTTGGACGACACCTGGAAGGCAATGCGCGTCGGTACGTTGGCCTTGATCAGGCCGGTAATCACGTCCACTGACGGGCGCTGGGTGGCCAGCACCAAGTGGATGCCCGCAGCCCGCGCCTTCTGCGCGATACGCGCGATCAGCTCTTCGACTTTCTTGCCGACAATCATCATCATGTCGGCAAATTCGTCGATCACCACCACGATCGCCGGCAGCGGCTCCAGCATCGGCGCCGGCGCTTCTTCCTCGCCCGGCACATACTCCTGCCCCGGCACCCACAGCGGATCGCTGATGGGGTTGCCCGCCTCGGCGGCGTCCTTCAC
>JBFHRT010000252.1:0-4007 GCA_041591575.1 Spongiibacteraceae bacterium | reverse complement strand
CCGGTGGCGGGGCGGAATTCCCGTGGCCGGCCCATGGTCAACCTACTGCCGCTGGATGCCGACGAGCGCATCACCAGCATCCTCAAGGTCAGCGAATACCTGGAAGATCATTTCATCTTCTTCGCCACTGCCAACGGCACGGTGAAGAAAACGCCGATGACCGACTTCTCGCGCCCGCGCAGCGTCGGTCTGCGCGCCATTGAGCTGGAGGAGGGCGACAGCCTGCTGGGTACCGCCATCACCGGCGCCGACAGCGATGTGATGCTGTTTGCCAGCACCGGCAAGGCGGTGCGCTTCCGCGGCGCCGATGTGCGCTCCATGGGCCGCACCGCGAAGGGTGTGCGCGGTATTCGCATGCCCGAAGGCGAGACCATGATCTCGCTGATCGTGCCGCAGGAAGGCGGTCGCGTGCTCACCGTGTCCGAAAACGGCTACGGCAAACGCACCGATATCGACGAATTCCCCACCAAGGGGCGGGCCACCCAGGGCGTTATCGCCATGCAAGCCAGTGAGCGCAACGGCGCACTGGTGGGCGCGGTGCAGGTGTTTGAAGGCGACGAGCTGATGCTGATCAGCGACCAGGGTACTCTGGTGCGCACCCGCACCGACGAGATTTCGGTGCTGAGCCGCAATACCCAGGGTGTGCGCATCATTCGCCTGAAAGAGGGTGAGCACCTGGTGGGCGTCGAGCGTATCGAGGAGGCCGAGGATGAGAGTCCGGTCGAGGCGGCCGAGGAAACTGCCGAAGAATAACGCCCGCAGGCGCGGTGGTGACGGTTTTTTCCGCCCCCGTTATTGATTGGCCCTGGCGGCAGTCGCAGCGCGACTGCCGCTGTGCTTTCAGCCTGTGAGGCGACCAATTTTTTACAACCTTTATGGAGTGTTTAACAGCACCATGACACGCAAATACAATTTCTGCGCCGGACCGGCAGCGCTGCCGGAAGCCGTTTTGCAACAAGCCCGCGAAGAGCTGGCAGACTGGCAGGGCAAAGGCCTGTCGGTGATGGAAATGAGCCACCGCTCGGCGGAATTTGTCGGCATTGCCAGCCAGGCCGAGCAGGACTTGCGCGATCTGATGGGCATCTCCGACGACTACGCGGTGCTGTTTCTGCAGGGCGGCGCTACCGCACAGTTCTCGGCATTGCCGCTGAACCTGCTGGGCGACAAGAAAGTGGCCGACTACGTCAACACCGGGCAGTGGTCCAAGAAAGCTATCAAGGAAGCCCAGCGTTACTGCGAGGTCAACGTGGTGGCCTCGAGCGAAGACAGCAACTTCAGCAGCATTCCCGCCTTCGACAGCTGGAAGCTGAGCCAGGATGCGGCCTACCTGCACTACACCCCCAACGAAACCATCGGCGGTGTCGAGTTTTTCTGGACGCCGCAGGTGGACGCGCCGCTGGTGGCCGACATGTCCTCCACCATTCTGTCGCGCCCGGTCGACGTCAACCAGTTCGGCGTGATCTACGCCGGTGCGCAGAAGAACATCGGCCCGGCCGGCCTGACCATCGCCATCGTGCGCAAAGACCTGCTGGGCAAGGCCAGCGCAGGCTGTCCCACCGGCATGAACTACCAGGTGGCGGCCGACAACGACTCCATGTACAACACACCGCCGACCTTCGGCTGGTACCTGGCGGGCCTGGTGTTCCAGTGGCTGAAGCAGCAGGGCGGCCTGGAGGCGATGGAGGTTATCAACCGTCGCAAGGCAGAAAAGCTGTACGGCTACATTGACGCCAGCGGCTTCTACGCCAACCCGGTAGAGGTGGCCAGCCGTTCACTGATGAACGTACCCTTTACCCTGGCCGATGACAGCCTGGACAAGGCCTTCCTGGCCGGGGCCGAGGAGGCCGGGCTGCTAAACTTGAAAGGCCATCGCTCGGTGGGCGGCATGCGCGCCAGTATCTACAACGCGGTGCCGGAAGCGGCGGTAGATGCCCTGATCGAATACATGAAAGACTTTGCCCAAAGCAACGGCTGATTATGTCGAAAACGCCTAGCCTGGAAGACCTGCGGCGCCAGATTGACGCCATCGACAGCCAAATTCACCAGCTGCTGAACCAGCGCGCCGAGTGCGCGCAGAAGGTGGCAGAGGTCAAACTGCGCGAGTTTGAAACCTCGCAGCAGTTTGAGTCCGGCAGCGGTGGCAGCAGCACCCAGCAGCTGCTGTTCTACCGCCCGGAGCGTGAGGCTCAGGTGCTGCAGCGCATCAAGGATGCCAACCGCGGCCCGCTGTCAGATGATGCCGTCGCCTATATCTTCCGCGAGATCATGTCGGCCTGTCTGGCGCTGGAGAAGCCCATGGAGGTGGCCTACCTGGGTCCCGAGGGCACCTTCACCCAGGCGGCGGCGCTCAAACACTTCGGCCATGCCGTGGTCAGCGCGCCGCAGACCACCATCGAGGCAGTGTTCGCCCAGGTGGAGAACGGCCAGTGCAATTACGGTGTGGTACCGGTAGAAAACTCCACCGAAGGCATGGTTGCTCACACCCTGGACAACTTTATCAACTCGCCGCTGAAAATCTGTGGCGAGGTGGAACTGCGCATCCGCCTGAACCTGCTGGCCAAGGCGGGCACCGACATCAAGCAGATCACCAAGATCTGCGCTCACCAGCAGGCGCTGGCCCAGAGTCGCATCTGGCTGGACAGCAATTTCCCGCAGATTGAACGGGTGGCTGTCAGCAGCAACGGTGAGGCTGCGCGCATGGCCTCGCAGCAGGACGGCGTTGCCGCCATCGCCGGTGATATGGCGGCGGAGCAATACGCTCTGGAGACCCTGGCCGACAACATCGAGGATCGCGCTGACAATACCACGCGATTTTTGATTATCGGTCGCGAGGACGTGACCCCCAGTGGCAACGACAAGACCTCGGTAGTGGTGTCCACCCGCAACAAGCCGGGAGCGCTGTTCCAGCTGCTGGCGCCGTTCCAGAGTGCGGGGGTCAGTCTCACCCGTATCGACACGCGGCCGTCGCGCACCGAGACCTGGGCTTACGTGTTCTTCATCGAATTTGAAGGCCACTGCCAGGACGCAGGCATCAAGGCCATTCTCAAGGAGCTGGAAGAGCACTCGCTGTTGCTGAAAGTGCTGGGCTCCTATCCGCGAGCCGCCCTGTGATGGGTGGGCTCGGCGCCCAATCCAATTCCCCGTCATCGCCAGCCGCGCTGTGCTGCGCCGCGGCGATTGCCTGGGGCGTTACCACTATGAAGGGAACCCGCTAATGTCCTGTGACTTTATCACCCTGGCCAATGCCGGCGTGCAGGGGCTACACCCCTACCAGCCGGGCAAGCCGATTGAGGAGTTGCAACGGGAGCTGGGGCTGAGCGATATCGTCAAGCTGGCCAGCAATGAAAACCCGCTGGGGCCCAGCCCCAAGGCGCTGGAAGCCTGCCGCGCCCACGCTGATCAGCTGCACCTGTACCCGGATAGCAGTGGTTTTGAACTCAAGGGCTTGTTGTCTGAGCGCCTGGGCGTGGCGCCGGGGCAGATCACCCTGGGCTGCGGTTCCAACGACGTGTTGGACCTGATCGCACGGGTATTTCTGGAGGCGGGCAAGTCGGCGGTGTACTCCGAGCACGCCTTTATTGTCTACCCTATTGCGGTGCACGCCAGCGGCGCGCGCTCCATTGTCACCCCGGCCAAAGACTGGGGGCACGACCTGGATGCCATGGCCGCGGCCATTGAACCGGATACCCGGGTGGTGTTTATCGCCAACCCCAACAACCCGACGGGCACCTGGCGCAGCCGCGCCGAGATCGAAGGCTTTCTCGACAAGGTGCCGGCCAATGTACTGGTGGTGCTGGACGAGGCCTATACGGAATACGTAGAACATCCTGATTTCCCCGATGGCGTCGCGCTGCTGGCGAAGTATCCCAACCTGATTGTCACCCGCACCTTTTCCAAGGCCTACGGTCTGGCCGGACTGCGCGTGGGCTACAGCATCTCCCACCCGGAAGTGGCCGACCTGCTCAACCGCGTGCGCGCGCCCTTCAATGTCAGTTCGCTGGCGCTGG
>JBFHRT010000251.1:0-4031 GCA_041591575.1 Spongiibacteraceae bacterium | reverse complement strand
TTGCTGGGCTGCTCGCCTTCCAGCCAGCGGAACAGCGCGTGCAGCTTATGGTAGGGCCGCCCCAGGCGCTCGGCCCAGCACAGCATGTGGTGATAGCGATGCAGCTGCTGCTTGAGCGGCGTATCGCCGTGCTCAGGTTTATCAAGATCAGCAAAGCCCAGCGCGCGCCAATCCTGGGTGTTGACGCTGGCAATGGCGCGAATGCCGTTGCGCCAGATCTCCGCGCGCTCGGCATCACTCGCCTCTGCAAACCAGCCTTCCATGTGGTAAGGCGGGTTTTCGGCGATGACCTTTCCGGGCAAGCGCTCCATCAGATAAAAAGGCTGACCGAGTACCGAGGCATCCGCCTCGAACCCCGCTACCGGCGGTACCGCCACATCGGTGGCTGCCAGGCGTTCCATAGTGCGGTATTGCAGCGCCAGGTCGTATTCAGGAAAAACGCCTCCGTTCTGCTGCAGCCGCGCCACCAGCGCGCGCTGCTTTTCCACACCGCCCTCGCGCCAGCTAACGTCGAATAGCAGGGTTTCGTTGGACGCGCCCGCATCCGGTTTGGCGAAGTCTGAAATTCGCAGGTCTTCGGCTTGCGGCCAGTGCTGCTGCAGCCAGCCCTGCAGCGCCTGCTGGCGGGGATCGGCGTCATTTTTCACGGCGTTGCTCATCAGGGCGTTTACCTCAAGTCGCGTTTAACACTTAACGTTGGGAGAGTTGCAGCCGTCGATCACTCGTTGCACATCAATACGATCTTGCCTGGCACCTCGGCGCGATCAATCTTGCGGTGCGCCTCGGCGGCTTGCGCCAGCGGCAGGCGCTCTGCAACGGCGGGCTGCAATCGCCCATCACGCAGCCACTGGAACAGGGTCTGCACGTCGGCCTTGAACTGCTCTGGATGTTTGCGGCGGCGACTATGAATATTGTAGAAGGTGGAGTGCTTGCCGTCGGGCAGCAACTTCCACAGCCCCATCAGTTTGGTAAAACCCCACAACAGCTGTGGTACGGTTTCCTCACCGGTGGTCAGCTGCAGCGCTCCGAAGCCAATCAGGCTGCCGCCGCGCTTGAGGCAGCGGTAGGAACGCGACCAATTGCGCGCTCCAACCGTGTCGAATACTGCATCCACACCGCCGCCACTGAGCGCCAGGGTACGGGCAACAAAGTCTTCATTGCGGTAGTCGATATGGGTGGCGCCATAGCGCTCTACCAGTGCCTTTTTGCCGGCAGACGCAGTGCCGTACATCTCCAGCCCCATTTCGCGCCCCAGCTCCAGCAACGCTGTGCCGACAGCGCCACCGGCGGCATGCACCAGGCAGCGCATACCCGGTTTGAGCTCGGTACTGCGCGTCAGCATCTGGTAGGCGGTGGTGTAGGACAGGATCATGCAAACCGCCTCGGCGGGGTCCAGGCCAGCCGGCGCAGGCACCAGCTGGTCCGCGTCGACGCAGAGGTACTGGGTGTAGCCGCCAATCACCGGCATATCGGCCACAAACTGCCCTTCCTCAAAGTCGGTCACGCCCTCGCCGACCTTGTCGACCACGCCAAACCAGTCATAGCCCAGAGTGAACGGCGGTTTGTCTTTGACATCGACGTACTGGCCCTGGCGAATAATGGTATCGGTGAAACCGGTACCCGCAGTCAGCACTTTCACCCTCACCTGCCCGGCACCCGGTTCAGGTAAGCTGGATTCTTCCACCACTCGGAGCTGCTCGGGACCCCCGAATTCACTCACGATCACATGCTGATATGCCACAAACACCTCCTTAACCAAGGCGTTAACTATACACCCGTATATTTCACTTCTCTATGACGAAATCGTTAACTCCGCTGATGTCCAGACACAAAAAAGCCCGCCATATGGCGGGCTTTTTTGTCGGCGTAATCAAGCTCTAAACCAGCATTCCCAGCAGCTTGGCCACCAAACCGTAGAACCAGGTTTTGATATCGATCCACCACTGCGGCTGTGCGCGCAGCTCCTTGTCGACATTGGCCTTTTCCAGAATATAGGCGTGAACGGCGTAGGCATCGTCCTCGCTCAGCACTTCCTTAAAACCTACCATACCCAGTTTGCGCATGGCGCCCTCCAGCACGATCAGGTTGAAGCTGTCGTGGAAGGCCTTTGGCAAGTGACGCAAATCGGGAACCGCGCCATTGGAGATCACATCGGTGCCATGGCAGGCGGCGCAATAGGTGTGGTAGAGCACGCGTCCGTGCTCGAGTACGTCAGCGTCATCGGTGAGCCGGGCCGGTGGCTCATGGATTTCCTTTTTGGGATTGGGCGGCAGTTCCGCCTTGGCACCCAGTTTGAATGTCAGCACCCGGCTGGGCGGCGGTCCGGCCTGCTGCTCCAGCCCCGCGATCAGGCCAAACGCACCGCCCCAACCAGCGAGCACGGTAACGTACTGTTCGCCGTCAATGCTGTAGGTCACCGGCGATGCCATGACCCCGGTACGGGCATCGAACGACCAGAGCTGCTCGCCGTTGTCGGCGCGATAGGCGTTGAACTCGCCGGTAGCGGTGCCCTGAAACAGCAGCTTGCCGGCTGTGGCCAAGATGCCACCGTTCCACGGCAAACGATGGGGCACTGACCACGCCGGCTGCTGTTTCACCGGGTCCCAGGCCAATAGCGAGCCACTGGTCATCTGCTTGATCATTAGCTGCCCGAGAATTGGCTCGGGAATGGTCTGCTGCTCCGGGTGCACCCCCAGGTTCCACTGCCCCCACTGGTGCACGTAGCTTTCAATTTCCTTGTATTCCACCATGCTGTTGATGGCGGGGATATAGACCAGCCCGGTATCGGGACTGTGGGCCATGGGATGCCAGTTATGCGCCCCCATGGAAGACGGGCGGATGAACTGGCCCCGATCCTTGTAACGCGCAATCTCGGTTTCCACCGGGCGCCCGGTGCTCATATCGTAGTGGGTGGCCCAGTTAACCTCTGCGTAGGGCTCGGCCGACAGCAATTGGCCGTTGCGGCGATCGATGATAAAGAAGAAGCCGTTTTTAGGCGCGTGCCAGATAACCTTGCGTGACTCCCCCTGCCATTGCATGTCGGCCAGCATGATGTGCTGGGTAGCGGTGTAATCCCAGGATTCAGCCGGGGTTTCCTGGTAATGCCAGATATATTCACCCGTATCTGGATTCAGCGCCACGATGGAGGACAGGTACAGGTTGTCGCCGCCCTCCGGGCTGCGGATGCGGTGGTTCCAGGGCGAACCGTTGCCGACGCCGATATAGAGCTGATCCAGCTCCGGGTCGTAGACAATAGAGTCCCACACGGTACCCCCGCCGCCGTATTCCCACCACTGTCCGGTCCAGGTGTCGGCTGCGCGGGCCATGGCCTCATTCTCGAAACCATCGGCCGGATTGCCGGGCACGGTATAGAAGCGCCAGGCTTCTTCGCCGGTGTTGACGTCGAAGGCGGCCACGTAGCCGCGCGCGCCGTACTCGGCGCCACCACTGCCGATATACACCTTGCCTTTAGCGACGCGAGGCGCCCCGGTTACGGTATAGGGGTATTTTTCTGTGTCTGCGGTTTTGACTTCCCACAGTGGTTCACCGGTGACCGCATCCAGCGCGATCAGCCGCGTATCCAGGGTGCCGAAGATGACTTTGCCCTCATACACCGCAACGCCGCGATTGACCACGTCGCAGCAGGCCATGCGGGCCCACTCGCGCGGCACTTCGGGGTCGTACTTCCACAGCAGCTCGCCACTGCGCGCATCCAGTGCGTACACCACGCTCCAGTTGCCCGTGACGTACATCACGCCACCCACCACGATGGGCGTGGCTTCCAGGCCCCGCTTGAAATCGGTATCAAAGGACCACGCCAGCCCCAGCCCGGCAACGTTTTCAGTGTTAATCTGGGCCAGTCGGCTGTAGCGCTGCTCGCGATAATCTTTGCCGTGCCCCTGCCAGTCGCTATCGGCGTGCCTGGCGATGCTATCGGTGCTTACCGCCGTAGTAGCCTGGCGAATACGCTCAGCGGGAACTGCGGCAGCGAGGCCGCTCACCAGGAGGCTGGCGAGCAGCGCCAGCGCTTG
>JBFHRT010000250.1:0-4036 GCA_041591575.1 Spongiibacteraceae bacterium | reverse complement strand
TCCGACTTCCGACTTCCGACTTCCGACTTCCGACTTCCGACTTCCGACCGCCGTTAAGCGTCTTCCGTCTCCCGTCCAGCGTCTAGCCCTTCCTCCGCCACAACAACAGCCGGTTATTGGCCGGCATGGTGTAGTCCTCCACCAGTTCCAGCCCCGCCATCGCCGCCAGCTGATCGATATCGTCGCGATCGCGGATGCCGCTGCCGGGGTCCTGGGCCTTGAGCCACTGGTCGAAGCGGGCGTTGCTGTCGGAGGTGTAGCGACCGCCGTAGTTGAAGGGACCGTAGAGGAAAAACAGGCCGCCGGCTTCCAGGTGCTGGCCCACGCCCTCAAAAAACTCCACCACCTGGGGCCAGTGCATGATGTGCACGGTGTTGGCCGAGTAAATCGCCGGCCACTGCCCCGACGGCCAGGCGTCGCGCACGTCTAGTGCCAGCGGCTCGCGCACGTTGTCGAGGCCGGCCGCGGCGATCTGGGCGCGAATGCCATCCAGGTAGGGTGGCTGATCCGTGGGCTGCCACTGTAGCTGGGGCAGTGCGCGGGCAAAGTGCACCGCGTGCTGGCCGGTGCCGCTGCCCACTTCCAGTACCCGATCGACCCCCGTTAGCCAGGGGCGGATCACATCTAGAATGGGCTGTTTGTTGTTTTCGCAGGCTTGAGAATAGGGTGCTTTCATGGCTCCATTGTAGTTTATGTTTGTAGCCAATGCGGCGCCGCCTTTGCAGTGCGAACGCTGCCGATGCCGGTGACAGGAACCGTCCATGAACTACTGGTTGATCAAATCCGAGCCCGATGCCTTCAGCATCGACGACCTGGCAAGCTGTCCGCGCAAGACCGAGCACTGGGACGGGGTGCGCAATTACCAGGCGCGCAACCTGATGCGCGACGACATGAAAAAGGGCGACAAGCTGTTTTTCTACCACTCCAGCTGCCCGCAGCCGGGCATTGTCGGCATTGCTACCGTGGTGCGCGAGGGCTATCCCGACCACACCGCCTTCAATCCCGAGAGCAAATACTACGACCCCAAATCCGACCCGGAGCAGCCGCGCTGGTACATGGTGGACGTAAAGCTGGAACGCAAGCTCAAGCGAACCATCAGCCTCAGTGAACTCAAGGCGGAACCGGCGCTGGAGGGCATGGTGCTGCTGAAAAAGGGCAGCCGGCTGTCGGTGCAGCCGGTGACCGAGCAGCAGTGGGCGCATATTCTGGCGATGGAGTAGGGCAGGCGCTGGCGCGGCGATACCACTGGGCTATGCTGAGGGCTGGCTAACCGGAGGACGACGCGATGACGCTTTCCATGTACCAGGCCTCACTGCCGGTGCTGGCCCACCAGCTGCGCAATCTGGCCGCCATTCTCGACAAGGGCCTGGCCCACGCCAACGCGCGCGGTATCGCCCCCGAGGTGCTGCTCAATATGCGCCTGGCGCCGGATATGTTTGCCCTTACCCGCCAGGTGCAGATCGCCACCGACGTCGCCAAAGGCTGCGCCGCGCGGCTGGCGGGGCAGGCGCCCCCGAGCTATGCCGATGACGAGGACAGTTTCGAGGCGCTGCAGGCGCGCATCGCCAAGACCCTGGCCTTTATCGGAGAGTTCGCCGCACCACAGATCGACGGCTCCGAGCAGCGCGCCATTACCCTAAAACTGGGCGAGCACACGGCGAATTTCAACGGCCAGGACTACCTGCTGAGCTTTGTACTGCCCAACTTCTTTTTCCACGTCACCACCGCCTACGCCATTTTGCGCCACGCCGGCGTCGACATCGGCAAGCGCGATTTTCTCGGCGCGATTGTCTGAGCGTGATCGCCGTGCTCAGGCCGCTGCGTCGCGAGTGAACACCCACTCCCGCGCCGTGGACAGCTCGGCGTTATAGGCATAGCCCTCGCTGTCGAAGCCCTTGATGGCCTCCACTTCGGTGAGCTGGTTTTTGATGATATAGGCGCTCATCAGGCCGCGGGCCTTCTTGGCGTAGAAGCTGACGATCTTGTAGCTGCCGTTCTTGAGATCCTTGAATACCGGGGTGATCACCTCAGCGGCCAGCGCTTTGGGCTGTACCGCCTTGAAGTACTCGTTGGAGGCCAGGTTGACCAGTACCTGGCTGTCATTGGCGGCCAGCTGGCTGTTGAGCGCCGCGGTGATGGCACCGTCCCAGAAGCGGTAGAGGTTGGCGCCGCGGGCATTGGCAAACTTGGTGCCCATCTCCAGCCGGTAGGGCTGGATCAGGTCCAGCGGCCGCAGCAGGCCGTAGAGTCCGGAGAGGATGCGCAGGTGGCGCTGGGCAAAGTCGAAGTCGGACGCACTGAAGCTGTCGGCGTCCAGCCCGGTGTAGACGTCGCCGCGAAAGGCCAGCACCGCCTGGCGGGCATTGTCGGGGCTGAACGGCGCCTGCCAGTTCATAAAGCGACGGTGGTTGAGCTCGCCCAGCTTGGGGCTGATGCTCATCAGTGCCGAGATGTCCTCGGGGCTGAGCTGGCGCAGCTGCTCGATCAGCTCGCCAGAGTGATCGAGAAAATCGGGCTGGCTGTGGCTGTCGGTGGCCAGTGGCGATTCGAAATCCAGGGTTTTGGCGGGGGATATGACCAGTAGCACGTTGTGCGATCTCTCTCGATTATATGGCGATTGTATGGCGATTGTATGGCGGTTGTATGGCGAAGGTATGGCGGTTGAACGGAACTCAGGGCTGCAGCAGTGACTGCCACCAGTTCAGCGGCTCGCCGCTGTCGGGGTCGAACACATTGCCGTAGTTCCAGGCGCTGTTGTCGCCGTCCACCCACTGCCCCAGCAGTTTCTCGATGGCGGCAAAGCCCACCGCCACGTGAATGCTGTACACCAGCGCGCGCTCTCCCTGCAGGTCCAGCTCGCCGCCCAGCTTTTCCATTGCCGGCGTCAGTTCGCCCGCGAGTTCCGCCAGGCCGTTGCGGGCGAACACCCGCAGGCTGAGTTGGCCGCTGCGCTCGCTGACCGTAAAGCGGCCGCGGGAGCCCTCCTTGAGTTCGATGACATCGCCGCTGGCAACGCCGCGCACAAACAGCGGCGATTTCAGCAGCCGGTAGTGGCCCTCGGCCACCGGTGTGGCCAGCACATCTTCAAACACGGGCTGGCCATTGGGGTGCTGGCCGGCGAGCAGCTGCAGCCGGGTTTCGGCGTCCTTCAGGGGGGAGTCTGTCATGGTGTCGGGCTTATCTGATTCAGCGTGTGTTAGTGGCTTGATTGCTCGGGTGTTGGCTGGGCGCGCCGCCTGTGCACCGCTATAATGCGGCGCGACTAGACGACTTGCACGGCGACGTGCAGCGACGCGCGCGGTGCATTCACCGCGACCACCAGCGGATTCGGCAATGACAATAATAACAGGCTTGCTCGCGGTTCTGGACCGCTATACCGAAACCACCGGGCGTGCGCTGGCCTGGCTGATTCCGCTGATGATGGTCAATCTGTGCGCGGTGGTGCTGCTGCGCTACGGCTTTGAGCGCGGCTCCACCGCGCTGCAGGAGCTGGTGACCTACCTGCACGCCACCGTGTTTATGCTCGGCGCCGCCTACACCCTCAAGCACGGCGGCCATGTGCGGGTGGACATTTTCTACCGCAATTTCTCCCGCCGCCGCCAGGCCTGGATCGACGCCATCGGCACCCTGGTATTCCTGCTGCCGCTGTGCGGCTATGTGCTGGTCTCCAGCTGGGAATTTGTCGCCGCCGCCTGGCAGATCCGCGAGGCCTCGGGCGAGCCCGGCGGCATCCCCGCGGTGTTCCTGCTGAAGACGCTGATACCGCTGCTGGCGGTCAACCTGGCGCTGCAGGGCATCGCCGAATTGCTGCGCAACCTGCTGATTCTGAGGGAAGACTGATGGCCGAACTGATTCCGCTGTTGATGTTCGCCTGCGTCTGCGCAGTGCTGATGCTGGGCTACCCGGTGGCCTTCAGCCTGGCCGGCACCGCCATGCTGTTCGCCGGCGTTGGCATCGCCAGCGGCACCCTGGAGCCGGCGATGATGACCGCGCTGCCCAGCCGCCTGTTCGGCACCATCGGCAACCTCACCCTGAT
>JBFHRT010000249.1:0-4040 GCA_041591575.1 Spongiibacteraceae bacterium | reverse complement strand
GGCTCAACCATGGCGGGCTGCTGGCGCTGACGGTGGAACTGCACGCCCTGCCCCGCGACGCGCTGAAGGCCGCGGCGATGCTAGCCGCGGCACTGCGCGAGCGCGGCCTGCCTCCCGCGCGCCATACCCTGGTGCTGCGCGACTGGCACAGTGCACTGCTGCTGGCGAGCAATCAGCCGCTGACGGTGGCAAGCCTTGCACCGCTGCAGCAATGGGCGGCGCGCTGGCACTTTGACCTGGTGGCGCCCAGGGCCCTGGCCGGGAGCGAGCGCCACCACTGGCGGCAGGGCAATCTCGACAGCGCACTGCAGGATATCCTTGCCGGCGACGAGGCCGACAGCCTGTTCGACATCCGCCCCAACCGCGACGACCGCCCCTTCTTCCATCACTTCTTTCGCTGGCAGAGCCTGCCCGCGCTACTGCGCGGCGAGGCCTCCTGGCGGCTGCAGCTGGAGTGGGGCTACCTGCTGCCGCTGGCAGCACTGGCCGCCGGCACACTGCTGTCGGCGGCACTGTTGGCACTGCCACTGGCCTTAGCGGGCGGCGCGCGGCCGCCGCGACCGCTACCGCTGCTGGGCTATATCGGTGGCCTCGGCCTGGGCTTTATGCTGCTGGAGATCGCCCTGCTGCAACAGTCAACGCTGCTACTGGACGCCAGCGCCATCAGCCTGGCGGCGGTACTGGCCGCGATGCTCGCCGGCGCCGGCGTTGGCAGCTGGTGTCAGCAGCGCTGGACGCCTCGAACCGGGCACCTGCAGCTGCTGATGCTGTTGATCGCCCTGGGCGCACTACTGATTCTGCCCCTGCTGCGCGGCCTGTTTACAGTGGCGGCAGCCTGGGAGCTGCCGGCGCGGCTGGCGGCGGTGATCGCGCCGGCGTTCCTGCTCAGCCTGCCGATGGGGCTGCCGCTGCCCCACGCCCTGCGATGCCTGGGCGCGCACTCACGGGCCGCAGTGGCCTGGGCCTGGGCCGGCAACGGCTTCGCCAGCGTGCTGGGTTCACTGGCAGCGTCGCTGCTGGCCATGCATGCGGGGTTTACGGCGCTCACTGCCACTGCCGCCGGCTGTTACCTGCTGGCGGCGGCACTGCTGCCGACACTGCCCAGTGCCGCAGATAGCACCTAGCCCTCACCCTGGGGGGATGGTCTATGCTTAGAGGATGGACACCGCCGCGAACACACGTATGACCTCCCCGCAAGCGCCACTGGAGACACTGCTCGACAAGGTCGCCCTGGCGGGTCTCAATTATTTCGAGGCCGATGCCAGCCCGGTGCGCCAGCGCCTGGTTGCCGGCACCGTGGTGCGCGCCAGCAGCCTCGACGGCATCACCCTGCAGCTACTGGACGGGCGCACCGAGATCACCCTGCCGGCCGACCTCTCGCCCTGGTGCCCGGCGCCGGGCGGGCGCTATTTCTGCTGTGAGAGTGGCGCCGAGGTGCTGGACCCCGACTACCTGGTGTGTTGGGACATCTATCATCACGGCGATGGTGCCGAGGAGTGGTGCGAGTGGGTGCCCGGGCCGCGCGCGGCCGCGGTGGAGGACGAACAGGACTGAGTCCCCGCGTCGCCAGCCGACTGCCGAGTTCCATTACCAGCTGCCCTGAAGCTGGCTAGTCGTCAAACCCTACTTATCCAGATAGTCGCTGATACGCTGCCAGATCTTTTGGCGGATGGCCTCGCTTTCCTTGACCAGGTGGTGGCGCCCCTGGTGCAGATAGCAGACTTCGGCCTTGGGAAAGTGCGCCAGAATGGCGGGAATATTGAACTGCCAGTCCACGGTCTTGTCACACTCGCCCTGCACGATCAGCAGCTCGCGCTGGCAGTGGCCCAGCCAGTGAAACTCCGCCTCCCATTTCTTCAGCGCCGTCACCCAGGCCAGCGGCAGGTCAGTGCACTGCAGTGGCTCCTCGTGGCGCAGCCAGTGCAGGAATTCGGCATCGTTGGAATTCTGCGACCAGCGCCGCGGCAGTGCCTTGACGAAGGGGCTGAGCAGGCTGTGGGTGTGACGCCCCCACTGCCAGCCCATGGGCCGCACCAGCGGCGCCAGCAGCACCAGCTTGTCGAAGTCGGCCTCGCCGCCCTCCAGCAGGTGGGTCATCAGCACCGCGGCGCCGGTACTCTGGGCCAGAGCGATGCGCCGCTTGGGCAAGCCAAAGGGCTCCACCGCCACCAGGGCTTCGCCAACCACTTCCACGTAGTGGCGAAAGCTGGCGACACTGGCGCGCTCGCCGGACGACAGGCCGTGGCCGGGCAGGTCGTAGGCCACGACTGAATAGCCCCGCGACAGGCAGTAGTCGATGGCGTGATTGAACAGGCCGACGTGGTCGTAATAGCCGTGATAGATCCAGGCGGTAGCGGTGGCGCCGGGCAGGCGAAAGACGTGGGTGGCGACGTCGTAGCCGGCACCGGTGAAGGCGCCGAAGAAATGCTCGAGGCCGCGGTAGCGGTGCTCGAAATCGATACCGTAGTAGTGGAAATAGCTCTCGGCCAGTTCGGCATTATCCAGCCGCTGCGGCGACAGCCGCGGCAGCTGCGCGGGCCGGTTGTCCCTGACAAAGTCTATCCAGCTGGTCATATCGCTGTCCTTCTGTGAAATACGCAAGACGCTTGACGGAAGACGGGAGACGCCGGTGTGCTACCGCCCGCCACTGCTACGCAAAGATCGCCAATTCACAGCGTGTTGCGCTGCGTATTTCTCCCGTCATTGCGAGGAGCCAGCCCGCCGCTTTTTGGCGGGCCGGCGACGTGGCAATCTCCACCCGACTGGCAGTGACTTGATGGAGATCGCCGCGTCGCAAAAAGCGCTCCTCGCGATGACGAGTCCCGCGCAGTGCTGTGGGTCCGCGATGACGACGTTATCGTTATTTTGTCGCCGTGTCATGGCGAGGAACCGCTTCGCGCCGTTGGCGGGGCGGCGACGCGGCAATCTCCTTCCACTTGGCAGGGCGCCAGGGAAATCGCCGTGTCGATAAATACACGCCTCGCAATAACAAAAAGGCCCGGCGTTGCCGGGCCTTTTGATCAGTTTACCTTGGGATTGAGCTCGCCGCTGTCGTAGCGTGCGGTCATCGCCTCCAGGCCGATGGCCTTGATCTTGGAGGCATTGCCGGCGGTGCCGAAGGCTTCGTAGCGGGCCACGCAGATGGCCTTCATTGCCGCGGTGGTTTCCTTGAGGTATTTGCGCGGGTCGAACTCCGCCGGGTTCTCGGCCAGGAAACGGCGCACCGCGCCGGTGGAGGCCAGGCGCAGGTCGGTGTCGATATTGACCTTGCGCACACCGTGCTTGATGCCCTCGACGATCTGCTCCACCGGCACACCATAGGTCTCGGGAATGGCGCCGCCGAATTCGTTGATCACCGCCAGCCACTCCTGGGGCACGCTGGAGGAACCGTGCATCACCAGGTGGGTGTTGGGGATGCGGGCGTGGATTTCCTTGATGCGGTCGATGGCCAGGATGTCGCCAGTGGGCGGACGGGTGAACTTGTAGGCGCCGTGGCTGGTGCCGCAGGCGATGGCCAGGGCGTCGACACCGGTCTTGGCGACAAAGTCGGCGGCCTCTTCGGGGTCGGTCAGCAGCTGGTCGTGGGACAGAATGCCCTCGGCGCCGACACCGTCCTCTTCACCGGCCTGGCCGGTCTCCAGCGAGCCCAGGCAGCCCAGCTCGCCCTCGACCGACACGCCACAGGCGTGGGCCATCTCCACCGCGCGGCGGGTGACGTCGACGTTGTACTCGTAGCTGGAGGGCGTCTTGCCGTCTTCCATCAGCGAGCCGTCCATCATTATTGAGGAAAAACCCAACTGGATGGAGCGCTGGCACACCGCGGGGCTGGTGCCGTGGTCCTGGTGCATCACCACCGGAATCTCCGGGAACTCCTCGATGGCGGCCAGGATCAGGTGGCGCAGGAAGGGCGCGCCGGCGTACTTGCGGGCACCGGCCGAGGCCTGCATGATCACCGGGCTGTCGGTCTCGCGGGCCGCCTCCATGATGGCGCGGGTCTGCTCCAGGTTGTTGACGTTGAAGGCCGGCACGCCGTAGCCGTG
>JBFHRT010000248.1:0-4076 GCA_041591575.1 Spongiibacteraceae bacterium | reverse complement strand
GACATCATCAACCCAAGGAGGACCACAGCATGAAACCCCTACCCACATTGTTAAGACCCACTCTGGTGATGGCGATGAGCGCTTTGGCGCTGCTGGCCTGCAGCAATGCCGAGCGCGAGCAACGCGCCAGGCTGGAAGAGCGGCCGGCGGCGACGCAGGAACCGGTAACGGCCCAACGGGAGTCGCGCAGCGCGGAGGCCGGCGCTGATACCAGCGTTGATGGCCCTATCGACGCTCAAGTCGATGTAACGGCATCATCACCGGCCCGTGACCCGGCGGCGCTTCAACTGAGTGTGGCCAAAGAGCGCAAGGCGAGCATGGCCGATTCGGCGCTGGCGGGCAGGCCGGTGCCCGTGGCGGAAGCCATGGTGGCGCTGCAGCAGCCGCGCGGGCGCGAGCAGTACCGGCGCTGGGCCGATAACCCGGTGCGCCATGTATTGAGCGAGCCGGTGTCGACCTTTTCCATCGACGTCGACGGCGCCTCTTTCAGCCTGGTGCGCAGCTATCTGGATCAGGGGCGACTGCCGCCGGTGGATGCGGTGCGCAGCGAGGAGATCATCAATGCGCTGGACCTGCGCTACGAGCTGGGGCTGTCCCGGCGGCAGCCGGTGGGCCTGAGCACCCGGCTGATGGCCACGCCCTGGAATACCGATACCCGCCTGCTGCAGGTGGGCGTGCAGGGCTGGGCGCCGGCGCGCGAGGCACTGCCGCCCAGCAACTATGTGTTCCTGATCGACGTGTCCGGTTCCATGCGCGGTGACGACCGCCTGGGGCTGATCCGCCGCGCCTTTACGGTGATGTTGGAGCAGTTGCGCGACGGCGATACGGTGGCGCTGGTGACCTATGCCAGCGGTGCCAACACGGTGCTGGAGCCGACCCCGGTCAGCGAGCGCCACAAGATCGCCAGCGCGCTGCAGGCGCTGAGCGCCGGCGGCTCCACCCACGGCAGCGACGGCATTCAGCGCGCTTACGCCATGGCCGAGCAGGGCTTTATCAAAGGCGGCAACAACCGCGTGATCCTGGCCACTGACGGCGACCTCAATGTGGGGCTGACCGGTCAGGCGCTGGTCGACATGATCGAGCGTCAGCGCGATCGCGGCATTTATCTGACGGTGCTGGGGGTGGGTCAGGGCAACTACATGGACGCGCAGCTGGAGCCGCTGGCGCATCACGGCGACGGCAATTACTACTATCTGGACAGCTTCAACGAGGCGCGGCGGGTACTGGTAGACGGCCTCAGCGGTACTGCCTTCGCGGTGGCCAAGGACGTCAAGATCCAGGTGGAGTTCAACCCGGCGGTGGTGGCCGAGTACCGGCTGATCGGTTACAACAACCGCCAGCTGGCCGAGGCCGATTTCAATAACGACGCCAAGGATGCCGGCGAGCTGGGCGCGGGGCAGAGCGTGACCGCGCTGTATGAGATCACCCTGCGCGAGGGCGCCTACCGCTTTGTGGACGAGCGCCGCTACGGCGCCGAATCGCGGCCCGGTGGCCGCCGCGACGAGCTGGCCTGGGTGAAGCTGCGCTACAAACCCGAGGCCGGCGCCGCCAGCCGGCGCATCGATACCGTGGTGGCGGCCGATCGTGCGCGCGGTGCCGAGCCTGCCAGCGCTGCGGTAGTGGCCGCCGCTTTTGCCGAAAAGCTGCGTGGCTCCAGCTGGCTGGCCGACTATCACTGGGCGGCGCTGCAACAGCTGCAGGCGCAAGCGGCGGGCACTGCTCGCTCCCGCGAGCTGGCGGAGATGATCGCCACCGCGGCGCTGCTGGCTGGCGATAAGACGGCGGGTCATACCACTGAGCGTGCCAGCCCTTAACGCATCGCCCCACTCCCGGTATTGCATGGAGCCAGGCCGCCACACTGTGGCGGCTTGTTGCTGTGAGGATTTCTTTCAGGGGGGCTGCGCAAACTTCCCGGCTGTCATTGCGAGCAGCGCTTTCAGCCGTTAGCCGCGAGCGCGGCGGGGAGGGGCGGGGCGTGGCGACCTCCGGAGAGCGGCACTTTACCGGATGGAGATTGCCGCGCCGCCTGCGGCGACTCGCAATGACGGGTGTCGGCATTTATAGGGGCTACTTGTGCGACTGAAGTCGCACCTACAGGATCACTGGCGTCTGGCGTCTGGCGTCTGGCGTCTGGCGTCTGGCGTCTGGCGTCTGGCGTCTGGCGTCTCGTCAGGGCAGAAACTTGCCGGTCTCCGGGTCGAAGCGCTGCGAGCGCACCGCCTCGCCCTCGGCGTAGTGAATATGCAGCAGCTTGTCTTCCCAGTGGAAGTCGGCCACCGGCGACAGCAGACCCAGGTAGTGGATGGTAGGGGTTTGCTCAGCGAACAGTCCCGGCACCAGCCGTACCTGCAGCCGCTGCTCCTCGTCTTTCACCAGCCGGTAGGCCAGCCAGCGGCCATTGGGCGAGAGTTTGAGGGCGCCGGGCAGGCCGCTGATGACCTCGTCGCGCAGGGCGCGGGATTCGCCCTGCTGGGGCTGCCACTGCCAGCGCCCACGGTATTGCACGCCGTCGCGTCGCGCCAGCAGGCAGAAGCGCCCGCGGCGCTGGCTTTCCAGCAGCAGGCCGCTGTTGCTGCAATGCGGTTCAGCATCCGGGCTGGCGCTGGCCGGAGCCGCCTTGGCCGCAGCCTTCAATTCCTTGGCGTCTTGCGCCGGAGCCTGCAGCGCCAGCGCCTCGCGCTCGGTGGGCGCGGCCGCGGCAGTGTCTGCGGTGGCGCTGGGCTCGGCTGTTGCGAAGTTCTCGGGCGCCTGCGCAAGCGGGGGCTGCCGACGCCGCACCTCCTGGCTGAGCATTTCCTCCATTGCCGCCGGTGCGGCTTCCTCGCTGGCCGGCGCATCGCGCAGCGTCGCCCTTTCCCACTGCGGCTCAACCGGTGCCAGCGGCGGCAGGATGCCGCTGTAGATGGCGACCAGGGCGGTGGCTGCCACGGCGCCAATGGCACCGGCAGCATAGCGCCAGTTGCCCACCCAGTTGTCGATGCCATTGAGCAGGATCTGCAGCGCCGATCGCCCCTTTACCGTGGGCTTGTCTGTCATGGCGGCGAGGTCCAGCCACTGGCGGTAGCGCTCGGGTGTGCTCAGCAGGTGGCTCAGCACCTGCTGGCGGCGCTGGCGCGGCAGGCTGCCCTCCACCAGCATTGCCAGCTCTTCGTCGCTGGGCGGATCGCCTTGCGGCAGCGCTGAGGCCTGGGCCAGGTGCAAGCCCAGCAGTGCGGTGCCGTGGTCGCGGGCTGTTTCGCGGTCGCTGCTGTTGTTGTTCATATCAGGATCAACGCCCCGCCTCCAGTGTCTGCAAACTCGCCTCCAGGTCGATGTCGTTGGCCTCCAGTACCTGCCGTATCTGCTTGAGTGCGCGCTGGATTTGACGGCCAGGGCGGTGTTTTGGCACACCCAGTGCAGCGGCGATGGCACGCCCGCTCATGCCCTCCTGGAAATGCAGCCGCAGTATCAGTGCGTCCTCGGCAGCCAGTTGCAGTTGTTCGCGGCAGCGCAGCAGGGTGGCGAAGGGCAGCTCGGCCAGCTGCTCGTCGGCGTCGTCCAGCAGGGCTGACAGCACCGCCAGGGTTTCGCGCGCCTGTTCCTGCTCGAGGTTCTGTTCCAGTGTGCTGTCGGCGGCAACGTCGCTGCCGTCCGCCAGGTATTGCTCGGGCACCGGCAGGTTGCCGGCACCGCACCAGGGCAGCCGCGCCTTGATGGCGCGCACGATGTTGTACAGCGGCTGTGGCTGGTGGCGGCCGTCCTGGCACAGCCGTTCTACTGCATGCGGTACCAGGTCGCGCTCCAGGCAGATACGGCGCCACAGCGTCACCCAGATTTCGCCCTGTTGTTGCAGCCAGCGCGGTGGTCGCGCGCGGCCGTAGCGCTGGCGGGAAAATTCCTCCAGCAGGTGGGCGGCGACACTGTACAGGTAGGTGGTGGGGCGGGCGTGGCCTTCGAAGCGGCGGCAGCGTGCCCAGTCGTCGGCGGCCAGTTGCTCGAGGACGAAGGCGCTGGCTTCCTCCGCGGTGGCGGCGTCGACAAAGCGCCGCGCAGCCTGCTGCTCCAGGCGCTTGAGCCAGCTGGGGTCGAGTATCAGT
>JBFHRT010000247.1:0-4077 GCA_041591575.1 Spongiibacteraceae bacterium | reverse complement strand
TTCACTTCCAGGCCGGCGTGTTCGGCCTTGATGGCGGCGATGCGCGCGGAGTTGACGCGGCTCATCTGGCCGGCGCCGACGCCGATGGTCTGGCCGCCCTTGGCGTAGACGATGGCGTTGGACTTGACGTACTTGGCCACCTTCCAGGCGAACAGCAGGTCGCGGATCTCGTCTTCAGTGGGCTGGCGCTGGGTCACCACCTTGAGGTCGGCGGCGCTGACCATGCCCAGGTCGCGGTCCTGCACCAGCAGGCCGCCGTTGACGCGCTTGTAGTCCAGCGCCGGCTGCGCTTCGCTCCACTGGCCACAGGCCAGCAGGCGCAGGTTTTTCTTGGCGGCAATGGCTGCGCGGGCGGCTTCGGATACGGTCGGGGCGATGATCACCTCGGCAAACTGGCGCTCGCAGATGGCGGCGGCGGTGTCGCCGTCCAGCTCGCGGTTGAAGGCGATGATGCCGCCGAAGGCCGATTCCGGGTCGGTGGCGAAGGCCAGGTCGTAGGCCTGGCCGATGGTCTCGGCCACCGCCACGCCGCAGGGGTTAGCGTGCTTGACGATGACACAGGCGGGCTCGTCAAACTGCTTCACCGCCTCCAGCGCCGCGTCGGTGTCGGCGATGTTGTTGTAGGACAGCTCTTTGCCCTGCAGCTGGCTGGCAGTGGCGATGGAGCCGGCGGCGGGGTCGCGCTCGACATAGAAGGCGCTGCTCTGGTGCGAGTTCTCGCCGTAGCGCAGCTCCTGGCTCTTGCGGAACTGGCTGTTGAAGGTGCGCGGGTACTGCTCGCTGCCGCCGGGTACCAGGCGGCCGAAGTAGTTGGCGATGGCGCCGTCGTAGGCGGCGGTGTGCTCGTAGGCCTTGATCGCCAGGTCGAAGCGGGTGGCCAGCGTCGTGCAGCCGTCGTTGGCGCGCAGTTCAGCCAGCACCGCGTCGTAGTCGCCGGCATTGACCACAATGCTGACATCGCGATGGTTCTTGGCGGCGGCGCGCACCATGGTGGGACCGCCGATGTCGATGTTCTCCACCGCGTCTTCCAGGCTGCAGCCTTCGCGGGCGACGGTCTGCTCGAAGGGGTAGAGGTTGACTACCACCAGGTCGATAGCTTCGATGCCGTGCTCGGCCATCACCGCGTCGTCGGTGCCGCGGCGGGCGAGAATGCCGCCGTGTACTTTCGGGTGCAGGGTCTTGACGCGGCCGTCCATCATTTCCGGAAAGCCGGTGTAGTCGGAGACCTCGGTGACGGCCACGCCGCTGTCCTGCAGCAGGCGGTAGGTGCCGCCGGTGGAGAGAATCTCCACGCCCAGGCCGGTCAGTTCGCGGGCGAAATCGACAATGCCGGTCTTGTCGGAAACACTGATGAGGGCGCGCCGGATGCGGCGGGGGCTGTCTGCGTTGCTCATGCTCGGGGTCGAATACCTGTAAAGTTCATCAATCGGGTCGCGTGAATCTGGCTGCGCGGGCTTACAGCAGGTTGTACTGCTTGAGCTTCTTGCGCAGGGTGCCGCGGTTCAGGCCCAGCAGCTGCGAGGCGCGGGTCTGGTTGTTGCGCGTGTACTTCATAACCTCTTCCAGCAGCGGTGCCTCCACCTCGGACAGTACCATCTGGTAAACGTCGGTGGCTTCCTGGCCGTCGAGGTTGGCAAAATAGCTGTTCAGCGCGGCGCTGACACTGTCGCGCAGCGTTTGCGGCTGGACCTGGGGGGCCGGCTCGCTGTTTGCCGCGCTGCGGTCGACGGCGGCCAACTGAGCAACTTGATTGCTGAAATTCATGCTGCAATGTCCTCTTTTTGATTTGGGGGTCGCTCCGTACAGTGACGGAGGACAAACTCGATTTGTTCGCCGGCGGATTCCAGCCGGTTGAAGTCACGGCGCTGGGCGCTGGCTTGCCCCGCTAACGGCTCCGCGCTGCCGTCCTGCACATTTCCATTTTGCAGATGGTCATTCTGCAAATTGCCATTCTGTAAATACCAGCCGAAGTGCTTGCGCGCGATGCGCAGCCCCTGATGTTCACCGTAGAAACGATGCAGAGCCTTCAGATGTGACAGTATGGTCTGGGCGCGCTCGCTGTCGCTGACAACGGGCGCGTGCTCACCGCGTTCCAGAAACGCGTTGATCTCGCGAAAAATCCACGGCCGCCCCTGGGCGCCGCGGCCGATCATCACGCCGGCGGCGCCGGTGTGATCCAGCACCTGCCGGGCGCGCTGTGCCGAGGTGATGTCGCCATTGGCAAACACCGGCAGCTGCACCGCGTCGACGATGGCGGCAATGGTGTCGTACTCGGCGTGGCCGTTGTAGCGGCACTCGCGGGTGCGCCCGTGCACCGCCAGCGCGGCGATGCCGCTATCTTCGGCCAGTCGCGCAATGTCGACGCCATTGCGCTGCGCCGGCGACCAGCCGGTGCGTATCTTCAGCGTCACCGGTACTTCCACCGCGGCCACCACCGCGCGCAGAATGTCGCCCACCAGTGCGGGATCGCGTAGCAACGCCGAGCCGGCCGCCTTGCGGCAGACCTTCTTGGCGGGGCAGCCCATATTGATGTCGATGATGTCGGCGCCCAGCTCCACATTGCGCCGTGCGGCGTCGGCCATCATCGCCGGATCGCTGCCGGCGATCTGCACCGAGCGCGGCTGTTCGTCACCGTCGTGGGACAGGCGCAGACGGGTCTTGCGGCTATCCCACAGTTCGCTGTTGCTGATGACCATCTCCGACACCACCAGCGCCGCGCCGTAGTGCCGGCACAGGCGCCGGAACGGCAGGTCCGTGACACCGGCCATCGGGGCCAGCACTGCCCGGCCGGTGAGATTGTAGGGACCTATCTGGATCATCGCTTATCACCGTGCAGCGCTGGGCTGACAGGACACAGGCAATCGGAAAAAATGAGGGCGCTATCATACTCGCTCGCGACCGGGCGATAAAGACTTGTGCTTATCTTTTGATCAGGGTAATGGGGCGCCCGCTCAGGGGCGTTTGGCGGTGCTTGTCCTGGCCTGGGCGGGGCGGATGGAGAGCTCGTAGTTGACCGCGCGCGGGCCCGGATCGACGATTTCTAGCGCAATCTGCACCGGTTGCTGCGGCGGCATCAGCTGCACACCGACCAGCTCGCCGCCCAGGTACTCGCGCGGCTGGAAGTGGCGGCTGGCCACGGTGTCGCCGTCGAGGTCGCTGAAGCGCAGCTCCAGCGCCGGGAAGGGCTGGGCGAAGTCGGCGCGATTGCTGATGATGGCGTCGACGCGCAGGGCGTCGGCGTGTGCCGGGTGGCTGCGCACCAGCAGTCGTTCGGACTGAATCAGCGCCAGCTGCGTCGGCGGCGGCAGCACGCAGGGTAGCGGGCTGCGCGCGCAGCCCCATTCCAGCCAGGGCCGGTAAGGTGATTGTGCCAGCTGTTCGAAGTTGTGGTGCAGGTACTGGCCGCCCAGGCCGGCGGCGGCCAGCAGGCTCAGGGCCAGCCACAGGCCGTTGCGTCGCGCCGGGGCCGGTGCGTCCCGGTACAGCGCGCGCAGAGCGCGATCGTCGTCATCCGCAGCGGTCTCGGCGACATCGGCCGTCTCGGTTGCGTCGATGCCGTTATCGTCGCTGTCGAATGCCGCCTGTGCGTTAGATTCCGCGTCGACAGCGACTTCCTCGCCGGAAAAGGCATCCGCCGCTTCGCTTTCCGTTACGTATGTGTCGCCCTGGGCTGCAACAGCCTCGGTCTCGGGCTCAGGCTCGAGTTCAGAGGCTGACTCCGGTGTGTATTCGGCTTCCGGCTCCGCTGTGGTTTCGGCTGCGGTAGGCGTGCTGGCGTCGGAGTCGGCCTCGGGCCCAGGCTCGGCGGATGTTTCCGCGCCCGTTTCTATTGCGGGTTCCGGCGCGGACAGGGCTGCGGATTCGGTAGTGATGTCGGCGTGGGTTTCGGTGCCGGTGTCGGTAGCTGCCGCCAGTTCTTTCGGGCTGTTGCCCTGCTGCGCGCCGTCGTTCAGTGCGCCTTCGTCCAGTGCAGTTTCGCCCACGGTTGGCGAGATGCGCCCCTGCTCGTCCATGCGCTCGTCGCGCAGCAGTGCTTCCGCCCAGCTCTCGTCGGCCTCGGGCAGCGGGCTGCCGGTG
>JBFHRT010000246.1:0-4093 GCA_041591575.1 Spongiibacteraceae bacterium | reverse complement strand
CGCACCTTCGACACGGTGTTCAACGTGCAGAACCTGATGGGCAGCGGATACACCATCCACCAGGCCCATTCCAGCGCCGACGACCGCGTCCACTCCGCCACGGTGAAGAACCAGAACGGTGCCGCGGTGGGCTGTATGGCCTACTTCGAGGACAGCGGCCAGTTCGACTACTACCCGAAGCAGGGCGATTTCGACGAGTGCCAGGTCGACAAGAGCGGCAACTGGCTGCTGATCAAGGAGAATGTGGACGGCGCCCACGGTGAAGACAACCGGATCATCAACCTGGTGAGCAAGCAGGAGCGCGTGCTGCTGGACCAGGACGGCGCCGGCGGTCACTCCGACCTGGGCTACGGCTTCATGGTGGCCAAGGATAACTGGGCCAACAATCCCAACAGCGTTAAAGTCTGGGACTTCAACGACTACCCGCTGCAGGGCACGCTGGTGTACCACAACGCCGACTGGGGCGTGCAGTCACCGGCTCATATCAGCACCCGCAACGCCAAGCCCGGCATCGCTCCCGAAGACCAGTTTGCCTGCGGCAGCAGCGCCAACAACAATAATTCGGCCCAGGCCAATGAGATCACGTGCTACGGCCTGGACGGGCGCGATGAGGCGCTGGTGGTGGCGCCGGTGATGACCAACCTCAGCGCCAGCGGTGGCGGCAACAACTACAACAAGGCGCCCAAGGGCAACCTGGACGTTACCGGCCAGTACTTTATCTGGACCAGCAACATGAGCAGCTCGCGACTGGATATGTTCATGGTCAAGGTGCCCGATCACCTGCTGGTCGGCAGCGGTGACCCCGCGCCGGCTCCTGAGCCCGAGCCGACCCCTGAGCCCAGCCCGGAACCGACGCCTGAGCCGACTCCCGAGCCGACCCCCGAACCGACTCCTGATCCTACCCCGGCTCCGGCCCCCAATGCGGTGGCCTGGACCAACCTGATCAACGCCACGGTCAGCGGCGACACCCTGTCCAAGACCGGCGGCTGCGACGGCTGTGAGGATGCCGGCGCGGTATCCGAGCAGGAAATCAGCAGCGGCGACGGCTATCTGGAATTTACCGTCCATGAAATCCAGAAACTGCGCTTTGCCGGTCTGTCGGTGACGCAGCCGGGCACTGCCAGCTCCGACATGGACTTCGCGCTGCGGGTGCAGGCGGGCTATGTGGAAGTGCGCGAAAACGGCATCTACCGCAAGCACGTCGATCTCAGCGGTGGCGATACCCTGCGCATCAGCGTGGACAACGGCACGGTCAGCTATAGCCGCAACGGTTCGGTGTTCTACACCAGCAGCGTTGCGCCGAGCTATCCGCTGAGCGCTTACGCCAGCCTGTTCAAGTTGGATAGCAGCATCAGCAACGCGCAGATTGTCAGCGCTGGCGAATCTGAGCCGACCCCGGAACTGACTCCCGAGCCGACCCCGGAGCCGATTCCCGAGCCGACCCCGGAGCCGATTCCCGAGCCGACTCCGGAACCGATTCCCGAGCCGATTCCCGAGCCGACCCCGGAGCCGACCCCGGAGCCGACCCCGGAGCCGATTCCCGAACCGACCCCGGAACCGACTCCGGAACCGACCCCGGAACCGACCCCGGAACCGACTCCTGAGCCCACTCCCGAGCCGACCCCGGAACCGATTCCCGAGCCGATCCCTGAGCCGACCCCGGAGCCCACTCCCGAGCCGACCCTATGGGAGCCGGCGGCAGAAAAATGGTTCTGGCGGAACAACACCACGGTCATTGACGGCGTGCTCAGCAAAACCGGCGGCTGTGATGGCTGCGACGACACCGGCGCGGCGTCCCAGCAGAAAATCACTAATGGCGACGGCTACCTGGAATTTGCTGTGGTGGAAACCGAGAAACTGCGTTATGTCGGCCTCTCCGTCCACGATCGCCATACCCGTGCAGACACGATTGATTTTGCCCTGAGGCTGCAGGACGGCTACGCCGAAGTGCGCGAAAACGGCAGCGCGCTGGCGGGCACCCCGCTCAATAGCGGCGATGTACTGCGGATCTCGGTTGCCGATGGCGTTGTCAGCTACGCCATCAACGGTGCCGTGTTCTACACCAGCTCGGCGGCACCGGCCTATCCGCTGCGCGCCTATACCCGGCTGATCGACAGCGCTAGCGCAATCGGTCCGGTCGTTTTCGCGGCGGGCAGCTAAGCTTCCCGCAAGCCCGGTGCTGAACATTGCCGGGCGTGTGCTGCGCCACAGGGGCGTGGCTAGGAACGTGGCAAGGATTGCTCGCTTTTTCTCGGGAATCTAACGGATTGTCAATGCTGCACCATTTGTGGTGAAGTTGAGTTAATTGAAAGGGAACGAAATCGGTGCGGCGGAACGCCGGCTGGGAAGGGTTTCCTCTCACTCGATGTGATCGCCTGATCCAAGATGGCGGTCACTGGGAGAGCGAAGTATGCGCGTATTATTATTGGCGGCTATGGTGAGCCTGGCGGCTTGCGGTGGCGGCGATGGCGATGGCGGGGGAGACCCGACAGAAGCGGCGGGCCTTGAAGGGGTATGGCAGGGAGTCTGCGAGCAGTCTGAGCTGGCTTCCTATCGTCACGAACTCAATATCGATGACAACACGATCCTCGTCAGCAAGCACTACTGGCCTGGGTCCAGCGATTGCTCTGGCGCTGCCGAGCAGGACGCGTTAGGCAGCTACAGTTATAGCATCGGCGAAGAGATGGTCACCGACAGCGGGGTGAACGCTCGCGAACTGGATATTCAGTTTACGGAAACCAGCAGTCAGGCTTTTGATATTTTCATGATTGATCGCGGCGACACCCTGTACTTCGGCGACCCCGAAACCGGCGATCAAAACACCTTGGTCACCCGCCCTACGGATCTGGATCTCGATCAACCCTATAGCCGGAGCCTGTAAGAAGCCTGGAAAATGCTGAGAATTTAAAAGACTCACCGCAGATTCCGGTGGATGGAGTATCACCAGGCGCCGTAAGGGAGTCGCAATGCTGTAGCTGCGGCTTTAGCCGCACCAACGTGTTGCCGTGTGTGACTGAAGTCGCAACTACAAGGTAAGAAAGAGGGGTGCCCAATTACCCCCAGTCATTGCGAGGAGCCGGATCGGCGATCCGGTGACGCGGCAATCTCCTCCAGCATGGCAGTGAGCCTCCAGAGATCGCCGCGGCGCGCACAGCGCGCCTCGCGATGACGGCCTCGCGACATGTCACCAGGTGATCTGCGATGAACCATTTAAATGCCTGTTGGCGATCCATCGACGCCCCCGGCCAGCTTTCGCCTCAGTGGGCAGCGACGGCTGCGGGCAGTGTAATCCCCAGCTGCTCGGCAATACCCTGCAGCTCTGTCCACAGCGCTTCATCCAGGGCAATGCCTTCGCTGAGGCTGCGCTCCCGAATACGCCAGCGTCGCTCTCCCGGCACGCGCACTTCCGGCCCCGCCTGTTGCATGGACGCCAGCAGCGTTTCCAGCCGCTTTTCCAGTTCCCCCGGTGGCAGCAGGCCCTCGCTGGCAATGGCGATCAGGCAGTGGGCATTGTCGCCGGTCCGGCTGAAGTCATTGAACATGGAGCCGACGCCGGTGGACAGCGCGCCGCCGCTGAGTACGCCTGTCAGCAGTTCAACCAGCAGTGCTATGCCAGCGCCCTTATGGCCACCGAAAGGCAGCAGCGCGCCGCCGGCAAACCCTTCCGCCGTGGTCACCTCGCGGCCATCGGCGCCGACCGCTACACCGGCGGGCAGTGATTCGCCCCGCTGCAGCAGCCGGATCACCGCCGCGCCGGAAACTGCCGAGGTCGCCATATCGACCAGCAGCGGCGGGCGCCCGTCGCGCGGGCAGGCGAAGGCCAGCGGGTTGGTGCCGAACAGCGGCCGGCGGCCGCCGAAGGGGGCGACCTTGGCCACCGAATTGCTCAGCGCCAGCCCGAGCATGCCCTGCTCCGCCGCCTGTGCGGCAAAGTAGCCGGCGGCGCCGAAGTGGTTGCTGTTGCGCACCAGGCTAACGCCGATGCCGTGGCGCCGGGCGCGGCCGATGGCCATCTGCATGGCGTGTTTGGCCACAAACTGGCCGAAGCCGGCGTCGCCGTCGACCAGCACCACGGCGCCGAGGTCGGCGAGGG
>JBFHRT010000245.1:0-4106 GCA_041591575.1 Spongiibacteraceae bacterium | reverse complement strand
GGAACAGCTGCCCTCTTTTCTCAACCAGGTGGCGCGGCGGCTGTCGGCCGGCGTGTCGGTCGAGCACGCCTTCACCGATTCGGTAGAAAGCCTGGAAAAACCGCTGTCGGAGTCGGTCAAGCGCAGCATGCAGCGCATGGCGCTGGGCATGGATCTGCATCAGGCCTTTGAGCGCGAGGCCAAGACCAGTGACATTCGCGAATTTCATATTGTCGCCACTGCCATGCGTGTCAACGAGCAGTACGGTGGCAGCATCCGCTCGATCCTTGAAGACATCGTCGACATCCTGCGGCTGGACGACCTGGGCAAACGAGAGCTGCGCGCGCAGACTGGCGAAACACGCATTTCGGCCGGCGTGCTTTCAGTACTGCCCATCGCCATCGCTGGCTGGCTCATGATTCAGAACCCTGCCTTTCTCAACCAGATGTGGGTGGACAGCTTCGGGCGTATCCTGCTGATCCTCTCTGCGGTAATGGTGGTGGCGGGCATCTTCACGTTATGGCGCATGGTGCGCAGCATTTAGGGGGAGGCAATGCAGGCATACCATCTGTTCTTTATTGCCGGCTGCGTGCTGCTGATGGCCACCCCGCTGCTGCTCATGTCACTGCGCAAACCCGAGGTGAAGCCGCGCACCGGTGAGGAGCATTTGCGTGCAATCCTTGCCGGTGACGAGGGCTACAGCGATGACAGGGAGGAACGCCCGCTGCGTCGCCACCGCTCCCGGTTTCGCATCGACGCCTGGCGCCAGGTACGCAGCGAGAGCGAGCACCTCGCCACCATTGCCCACAAACTTCGCCTCGCCGGCGTCAATACCTCCCGCCAGCAGATGCAGTTAGTACTGGCCGCCAGCCTGCTGGCGCTGCTGGCAGCCGCCGGCGCCACCACCTACATGGTGTTGCAGGAGCAAACTTTGGGCAAAACCCTGGGCTACGCCATCGCCGCACCGCTGTTCACCGCCCTGTTTCTCTACTCGCAATTAGACCGCCGCGCACAGAAACGCCAGCTGGTGATTGAAAACGAGTGCCTGATGTTGATTCAAACCATGCGCATGCTGTGGCGGGTAGGCCTTTCGCTGCCCAAGACCCTGTCGATACTGTGCGGCGAGCTGCTCACGCTGACTCCCGAGTGCGCCAAGGAGTTGCGCATTGCCGCGCAGAAAATCGAGGCAGGTCAGAGCCAGGACGAGGCGCTATTCGAGCTGGCCAACAACACCACCTCGGAAGGCTTTAAAGAATTCTTGATTATCCTCCGCCAGGAATCATTGACTGGCGGCGGCATCGACAAGGCCTTGCAGGAGCTTTACGAAGTGCTGCAAAGCCGTCGCAAAACGCGCGTGCAGGAAAAAGTCAGCAAGACCTCGGGCAACATGTCCATTGTCATGATGCTGCTGCTATTTCCGGCACTGATCATTGTGATCGGCGGGCCGGGCTTTATCGCCATTTCCCGCGCCCTGGCGCAACTGACGGGAGGTCTGTGATGGCTATTCTCATACATAGACGGCAGGCTGGCACTGCCTTGCTAACCGCGTTATTTGCCATGTTGCTTGCGGGCTGCTCCAGTGCGCCAGCAGTGGCCGGCGGTCACGACGGCTGCAGGCCCAAGAGTGGACAGGCGGGCATTCAGCTGGAACTGATTCAGCAGCTGGTGGCCGACGGCCAGTACTACTCGGCCCTCGCCCACCTGGAACAGCAGCAACTGAACTCGCCCAGCGCGCAGCTGCTGCGGGCCGAATCGCTGCGCAAAACCGGGCACCTGGATCAAGCCGATGCCATCTACCAGCAGCTGAGCCACAGCTGTTACAGTGCGCTGGGCCACCTGGGCATGGGCAAAATTGCCGCAGTGCGCGGCGACCTCAAGCGTGCACGGCTACAACTGGGGCTGGCGCGGGAGAAATCCCCCACCGACGCCAACATCCGCAATGATTTCGGTTTTGTGCTGTTGGTTGGTGGCGATTACAAGGGCGCCCAACAGGAATTCATGACCGCGATCCAGCTTAACAACGCGCACAACATCGCCATTAAAAACCTGCTGCTGAGCTTGCTGCTCAGTGGTGAACAGGAAATGGCGTGGCGACTGGCCCAGCACAACGGCATCGACTTGCAGGCCTTTCGAGCGCTCGTCAAACGTTCGGTGCAGTTTCGGCAGACCCGTCTGGCTGACGCGGTCAACGCACCTGAGTCCACCATCCACCAGCCTATCCTCGATCGTCAGGGAGCGCCGCTATGAAAGCCGGGCGCGCCACTGCGAAGAACAGGAGCATCGCTATGACAACCCTAACGCAAATCAAGCGAACCGCTATCGCCGGCCTGTGCAGCGCTCCGCTGCTGCTGTGTGCAGACCCAGCGGTGAATCGGAGCACCGCCGCCCAGATCAACCTCACCCAGGGTACGCGCACGGCCCAGCTGCTGGAGCTGCAGCGCTCGGGCAGAGTGGCCTCCCCGCAGCAGCAACAGCTGCCGGGCAAGGCGCAGCACAATATTTATGAGCGCTATCTGAAGAGCTTTACCCACCCCATTCCTGAAACCTATATCAGCCGCGATTTTACCGAGTAGCCGTTTGATGAGCCCGGGTTTAATGTCGAGCGCACAGCGCACCGCCAGTAGTGGTCGCCCCCTGCACCGGCAGCGGGGCGCTATCGCCATTTCCAGCGCCGCCATCCTGGTGCTGTTCGGCCTGTTTATGGCATTGGCGGTAGACACCGGGCGCCTGTTCTTTGAAAAGCGGCGGCTGCAACAGCAAGCCGACATGGCGGCACTGCAGGCGGCGCAGCTCTACTGCAGCGGCTTTACCGAGGGCGCAGCCCTCACCGCCACCATCACCAACTCGTTGGCCGACCACGGCTTTGACACCGGCGACGCCGCCAACACCGTAGCCATTGATATCGGTGAGATCGATATCAACAACTTCCGCCGCGAGTTCGTCGACAGCGCCGCCACCGAGTCGGTGCGCGTTACCCTCACTCGCACCGTACCGGCATCGCTGTTTGCCGGCAGCGTATTCAACGATATCACCCTTACCGCCGCATCAACGGCCAAGCGCGACCTGATCGGTACCATTACTGCCAGCAGCAGCCTGCTGACCATAGATTCCACCCAGTCACCGATTCTTAACAGCCTGCTGGGCGGATTGCTGGGCTCCAGCATCAATCTCAGCCTGGCCAACCAGCAGGGCCTGCTGGACGCTGACGTCACCCTTCTGGCGCTGCGCGACGAGCTTGCTGGGCTCAACCTGGTCGCTCAGGCGGCGACCATCGATGATCTGCTGAATCTGGACCTGTCGCTGGGTGACTGGCTGCAAGTCGTCAAACTGGCACTGGAACAGGACGCCAGCGTCACCTCTGGCACCATCAGCGCGGTCAACGAAATGATCAGCCTGAGCGGCGCATCCGGCAACGATCAACTGATGTTGAGCTTGGGTGACCTGTTCAGCTACCAGGGTGACGACAGCATTGACGAGCAGGCGCTGACGGCCAGCATTCCTGCCCTACACCTGATTACCACCGGTCTGCTGCAGGCCAATGAGGGCGAGAACCTGTCGCTGGATCTAGCCATCGACCCCAGCGCTAATGCGGTACTCAATGCCCTGATCGGTAATACCCTGAACCTCAATCTCAACATCGCCGTGGCGCCTAATATCGCCATCGGCCCCTTCGGCTACGACAGTACCGGCCTGCCCATCACCCTGGCTTCCACCGGCAACATCAACCTGCAGCTCAACCTGCAAATCCCCGACCCAAGCGCCTCTGGCTCACTACTGGGCCTGCTTACCGGCGTACTGTCCGTCATCGTCGATATCCAGGGCGACCTGGCGCTAGCGGTCAATACCGGTATCGGCAGCGCCTGGCTGGACCGGGTCGACCAGTGCCCGCGCCTGCTGGACCCGGTCATCGACTACGCCGTCAGCTCCGAGTCCGCCCTGGCCAATATCCGTGTGGGCTCCACCGCGGATCCCAGCGCACCGGCCACACTGACCGTGAACCTCCTGTTTGGCTTGATTCCCATACCGGTGGAGCTGGGCGCCAATATTGCCCTCGCTGGCAACAGCAGCAATGACAGCTACCACGTCGACCTGTCGCAACCCGACGCCCTGCCCAAAGGCGCTTCCAG
>JBFHRT010000244.1:0-4123 GCA_041591575.1 Spongiibacteraceae bacterium | reverse complement strand
ACCCCGCGGGAGTATTGTATATTTCATGAGGTTATAAGCTTATTCCAAACAGTGATAAGCGAATGCGCAACAATATCCGCCAGACATACCCCGCAAACCGGGCTTTCGGCCACGGCTCCTCAGCGCGACAACAGTGGTTGCGCCCGTTGGCGGCTGCGCTATCTGGCCTTCAGCTGGCAGCCGGCAGAACGCCGGGGCGCAGCCCAACACGCACTACAGCACACAGCGGCCCACTGGGCCGCAACGGCTGAGGCGCGGCCATGCTGGTGATGCTGTTTGGTGTGCTGGTCGGCCTGTCGCTGGGCCTGACCGGCGGCGGCGGCTCGGTGTTTGCGGTGCCGCTGTTGGTCTACGGCCTCGGCCTGCCCATGGCGCGGGCGGTGCCGCTGTCGCTGCTGGCGGTGGGCAGCACCGCGCTGATTGGCGCGCTGGCGGCGCTGCCGTCGCGGGCCATTGCGCTGCGCCCGGCGCTGGTGTTTGCCGCCGCCGGCATGCTGATTACGCCGGCGGGTATCCTGTTGGCAGCGCAGCTGCCGCAGCCGCTGCTGCTGATGCTTTTTGCGCTGCTGGCGCTGACCATTGCCGCCTATATGTGGTGGCGCGCACGCACGCGGCCGGAGCGGGCCGCGGTGCCGCGCGCGGGGGTGGCCGGGCGCGCCGCGCCGGTGTGCCGTTGCAGTGCGCGCTGCGCCGCGGCACTGGCGCTGGCCGGCGCCGTCACCGGCCTGCTGTCGGGGTTGTTTGGCGTCGGCGGTGGCTTTCTGATCGTGCCGGCGCTGATGCTGGTCTCCCAGCTGAGCATGCGCTCGGCGGTGGCCACCTCGCTGTTGAGCATCGCGGCCATCAGTGCCGCCGGCGTCGCCTCCGCGCTGCAGCAGGGCGTGGTGTTTGACTGGGCGGTGGCTGCCCCCTTTGTCGCCGGCGGCGCCATTGGCATCGGCGCCGGCTTCGCGCTGGCACGGCGGCTATCGGGGCCGGTGCTGCAGCGCGGTTTTGCGCTGATGATCGCGGCTACGGCTATGTTTATGTTGGGACAGCCGCTGTGGGCGCCCAACCTGGCGATGGGAGCGTAAGCATGCATTTTCGACAGCTCTACCATATCGATTCCGGCACCTATACCTACCTGCTGGCCTCCAGCCAGAGCCGCCGCGCGCTGCTGATCGACCCGGTGCGCGAACAGCTGGGCCAGTATCGCCAGCTCCTCGCCGAGCTGGAGCTGAGCCTGGCCTACGCCATCGACACCCACACCCACGCCGACCACGTCACCGCCCTCGGCGCACTGCGCGAGGCCACCGGCTGCACCACCGTGATGGGCGAGTTTACCCAGGCCCACTGCGTGTCGCAGACCGTGAGCGAAGACGAGGTGATCGCCGTCGACGACATCGAACTGCGCGCCTTGTTCACTCCGGGGCACACCAATGAGTCGTTCAGCTTTTACCTGCAGACGGGCGGCCCCGGCGCGGTGTTCACCGGCGACGTGCTGCTGATACGTGGCAGCGGCCGCACCGATTTCCAGGGTGGCGACCCCCACAAGAGCTGGCAGTCCATTACCGGCAAGCTGTTCGCCCTGCCCGACGACACCCTGGTCTACCCCGGCCACGACTACAAGGGCTGGACCGTGTCCACCATCGGCGAGGAAAAACGCCACAACCCCAGGCTGGCGGGCAAGAGCGAGGCCGAGTACGTGGCCATCATGGAGGGGCTGCATCTGCCGGACCCGAAACTGATGGACGTGGCTATATCCGCCAACCGCGAGTGCGGCCAGCCCGGCTTTCGGGATGGGGCCTGAGCGATAGTGGCGGTCTCATGTTCGCAACCGCCGAGTAACCCTTTGCCGTCATTGCGGGCAGCCGCGGGCTAGGCGGCAATCTCCTCCAGAAAGGCCGCGACTGCCGCGTATCTTTGCTCGTCATTGCGAGGAGCCGCAGGCGACGCGGCAATCTCATCCGGCGTGGCAGTGAGCCCGGCCGCCGCCTCGCAATAACGCAGAAAAAACGGTCTCCCCAAAACAAAAAAACCCGCCCTGCTCAGGTAGGGCGGGGCTTTGTCTCGCTGGTGAAGGGAGCCTTACAGCGTCTCCATCACCTTGGCCAACACATTGGTGGCGAAATTTTCCTGGATCTGGTCGTCCTGGCCCTGTGCCTTCATGATGCGGCTCAGAATCAGGCCGTAGCGCAGGCCGGCGAACACCCAGTAGTAGCGGTAGTGCTCGGCGCTGAAGCCCGAGGCCTCTTGCCAGCGCTCCAGGGTCTCCTCGTAGCTGGGCAGGCCCTCCAGTCGCGCCATACCCAGGCCGTCAGAGAAGAAGTAGTCCAGGTAGTTCCACCAAGCCACTTCCTGCACCGGGTTGCCGATGGTGATCATCTCCCAGTCCAGCACCGCGCTGACGCTGCCGTCGTCGGCGAACAGCATATTGCCGATGCGCGAATCACCCCAGCACAGGCCGTACTCTTCCTCGGCGGGCTGGTTGGCCTTGAGCCACTCCAGCGCCGGGCCGCAGATGCTGTGTTCGGCGCCTTCCAGCGCCCACTCCATGTAGTTTTCCCAGTAGGCCAGCTGCTGCTGCAGCGGCGTGTCGCCCAGCTCGGGCTGCTCCAGGTGCTCGAAACCCAGCGCGCGATAGTCGCGGGTCTGGCGGTGGAAGCGGCCCATGGTTTCCACGCCGGCGTTCCACATGGTGGCGCGCTGCTCGGGACCGATGTCGTTGAGCATCCAGCCGTCCATGTTGTAGGGAGGCATATCCGGCGGCACCCGGCCGTCGGCGCGCTTCATGATGTAAAACGCCGTGCCCAGCACCGAGGTATCCAGCTCCAGGCCCAGCAGGCCGGGGGCGGGAATGTCGGTGTTGCTGCCGACTATGTCCATGGCTTTATACTGAATGCTGAGGTCGTATTCCGGGAACACCGGGCGCTCGATCTCTGGCTGCAGCCGGCCGACGCAGGCCTCGCGGCAGTCCACGCCATCCTTCTGGTATTCGATATCGAACAGCAGGGTGACATTGGACATGCCGGTGGCTTCGGGAATCTTCAGCGCGGGAATATGTACCGGGCCGTCACTGTTCAGGCGCTTGGCGAACCAGGCTTCCAGTTTCTTGCGGGTACCGTCGATATCCTCGACCAGCGGTGTCGGGCGTTCGTTTTCCACTAAGGACCTCCCATAATGCGGGCTGATGGCATTGAATAGCCCCTAGCCTAACAGGAAACTCTACGGTCGTATAGTGAATTGGTGTTAATCGCTGTCCGCGCCACTGGGTGCATCCGCCGGGGGTGGCATTCGCCGGCCTGGGGGCCGTCAACTAGTGTGCCCGACAAAGCCTGTGCTTAAATGCGGCAAGCACCTCGCATCAATTACCGGCACAACAACATAAACACAACAACAAGAAAGGATGCCCCCATGCCCGCCATCCAGCGTCACCGCGCCGACACGGCTATTGAAACCATCGCCGCCAGCCTGATGGCGGACGGCGCCTGCATCGTCGAGGGTCTGCTGGCCCCGGAACTGGTAGCGCGCATCAATACCGAAATCGACCCATTGGTGGACGCGGCCGACCCCGCCATCAAACACCTCAACCCACTGCTGGACGAATTCTTCGGCAAGCGCGTGCGTCATGTCACCGGCCTGGCCGGCAAGTCTCCGGCCTTTGCCGAAGAAGTAATGTGCCACCCGCTGCTGCTCGGCCTCTGCGACCAGATCCTGCTGCCTAACTGCGCGGACTACCTGCTCAACCTCGGCCACGTTATGGACCGCGGCCCCGGCGCCGAAGCCCAGTGGCCCCACCGCGACGAAGACGTGTGGATACACCTGCTCAAGCCCCACCCGGAAGTGGAAATCGCCACCATCGTTTCGCTGGTGGATTTCACTCGGGAAAACGGCGCCACCTACGTCATCCCCGGCAGCCACCGCTGGGACCGCGCGCGCCAACCCACCGAGGAAGAGCGCGTCTACGCCGACATGCCCGCCGGTTCGGCGGTGATCTACCTCGGCTCCACCATCCACGGCGGCGGCACCAACACCACCACTGATCAGTGGCGCCGCGGTTTTCATCTCAGCTACGCACTGGGCTGGCTGCGCACCGAAGAAAACAACGTGCTGGCGGTGCCGCCGGAAAAAGCGAAATCCCTGT
>JBFHRT010000243.1:0-4124 GCA_041591575.1 Spongiibacteraceae bacterium | reverse complement strand
TGCGCAGCGATATGCAATCCATTGTGCTGGAGTGGGGCGAGGACTGTTACCATCCGGGGCAGTTGGTGGACGAGGTTGCTGTTACCGCATTGGTGCAGTTCTCGCGCAACATGACCGGGCGTGAACTCAATCCCGAATACGTGTGTTTCACCAATCCCGCGCCCGCGGATGCGACCCCCTATACCGATTATTTTCAGTGCCCGGTGGCCTTCGAGCAGCCCACCACCATCGTGCGTTTTCCCGTGGCCAACCTCGACATGCCGCTGCGCCAGCCCGACGCCACGCTGCTGGGTATACTCGAGCAACAGGCCGATACGCTGCTGGCGCAACTGCCGCAGACCGAGGTGTTGCAGCAGTCGGTGCGCAAAGTGATTGCACGG
The DNA here is from genome assembly GCA_041591575.1 of Spongiibacteraceae bacterium. Taxonomy (GTDB): domain Bacteria; phylum Pseudomonadota; class Gammaproteobacteria; order Pseudomonadales; family Spongiibacteraceae; genus JBFHRT01. The sequence continues at coordinate 3,744 of JBFHRT010000243.1, read as the reverse complement.
CTTTGCCGCGACGCCGAGCCGACCCTGGAAGCGGTGGCGGATCAGCTCAATACCTCACCGCGCACGCTGCAGCGGCGCTTGTCGGAGCAGGGGATTCGCTTCCAGCAGCTGCTGGACAGCACGCGCCTGCTGCTGGCCGAAGACTACCTGCGCGACTCGCGCCTGCAGCTGACGGAAATCGCGCAGCTGTTGGGCTATTCTGAACAGAGCGCGTTCAACCACGCCTTCAAGCGCTGGACCGGCAAAACCCCGCGCCGCTTTCGCCTGGAGCGTATTGGTTAGGGCTTGCTGGTAACGGTTTGTTGGCAGTGGCTTGTTGGCAAAAGATTACGGAGCACCGCGGTTTAATAACAGCAATCGTCAACGGGAGGTGGCATGAAGGGAGTAGTGCTGGATTTTTCCGACGATACTAGCGAGGGCCTGATCTCCGCCGAGGACGGCCACCGCTACAGCTTCAAGGGCATAGACTGGCGCCCGGACCGTTTCCCCGGCAGCGGCATGCACGTCGATTTTGTGGTCGACGGTGAGCGCGCTGTCAATATTTACATTGACCCCCACCGCGCCAAGAGCGCCGATAAAAACCGGATGGCGGCGGCGCTGCTGGCCATCTTCTTCGGTTACCTGGGATTCCACAAATTCTATCTGGGCCTGACGCGGGCCGGCGCCATCACCATCAGTGTGTCGCTGTTGGGCGCGATACTGGTGCTGCCGCTGCTGATCATGGCGGTGATCGGCTTTATCGAGTTCATCATTTACATCACCATGTCTGACGACGAGTTCGAGCGCACCTATGTGGCCGGACGCAAGGAGTGGTTCTGACGGCCTGCTCAGCGCAGGCGGGAGCAGCCAATGACACGCTATCGCATCGAAAAAGACAGCATGGGCGAGCTGCAGGTGCCCGAAGACGCGCTCTACGGCGTGCAGACCCAGCGTGCCATCGACAACTTTCCCATCAGCGGCATGGTCATGCCGGCGGAGTTTATCCGCACGGTGGCGCTGATCAAGCTGTGCGCGGCCAGGGTTAACGGCGCTCTGGGCCTGCTCGACGCGCGCCTGGCCGACGCCATCTGCCGCGCCGCCGGCGAGGTTCAGCAGGGCAAGTGGCACACCCAGTTTCCGGTGGATGTGTTCCAGACCGGTTCCGGCACCAGCACCAATATGAACGTCAACGAGGTGCTGGCGCGCCTGGCCAGCGAGTATGCCGGCTGCCCGGTGTCGCCCAACGATCACGTCAATATGAGCCAGAGCAGCAACGACGTGATTCCCACCGCCATTCACGTCAGCGCCGCACTGGCCATTCACAGCGAACTGCTGCCGGCACTGCAGTATTTGCGCGAAACCATTCAGCGCCGGGCGAGTGAACTGGCGGGGGTGGTGAAGACCGGGCGCACCCACCTGATGGATGCCATGCCACTCACGCTGGAGCAGGAGCTGGGCGCCTGGGCGCAGCAGTTACACAAGGGCGGTGAGCGCCTGCAGTCGGTGCTGGGGCAGTTGTGCGAGCTGGCTCAGGGCGGCACCGCAGTGGGCACCGGCATCAACGCGCCAAGGGATTTTGCCCTGCGCTTCTGTCAGCAGCTCAGCGATATCAGTGCATTGAGTTTCCGCCCCAGCGATTCACCTTTCGAGGCCATCGCCTGCCAGGACACGGCGGTGTCGGTGTCGGGGCAGCTCAAGGCGGTGGCCACTAGTCTGCTCAAAATCAGCAACGACCTGCGCTGGATGAACAGCGGGCCGCTGGCCGGCTTTGGCGAGATCAGCCTGCCGGCACTGCAGCCGGGCAGCAGCATCATGCCGGGCAAGGTCAACCCGGTGATTCCCGAGGCGGTGGCCATGGTGGCGGTGCAGGTGACCGGCAATGATGCGGCTATCTGCGCCGCTGCCCAGTCCGGTAATTTTCAGCTCAACGTGATGCTGCCGGTGATTGCCCACAACCTGCTGCAGAGCATCCGCCTGCTCGCCAGCGCCAGTCGTGTGCTGGCCGACAAAGCCATTGCCGGTTTTAGCGTCAATCGCGAGACCATCGACCGTGCCCTGTCGCGCAACCCCATCCTGGTCACTGCGCTCAATCCCATCGTCGGCTATATGAAAGCGGCAGAGATCGCCAAGCGCGCCTATGCCGAGCAGCGTCCGGTGCTGGACGTGGCAGAGGAGATGACCGATCTGTCGCGGCCGGAGCTGGAGCGTCTGCTGGACCCCGCTGCGCTGACGCATGGCGGCGTTAGCGAACGCTGAACCAAGCGCCAGCCTTTCCGGAATTTAATCCAGCAACGGTTCCAAATGCACCAGCACGTTTTGTAGTATCAGCGGCTGGGCCTCGGTGTTGGGATGGATGCCATCGGCCTGCATCAGCGGCGCTTGCAGGGCAATGCCATCGAGCAGGAATGGCAGCAGCGGCACCTCCAGTTGCGCCGCCACCTGAATATAGGACTGGTGGAACAGCTCGGTGTAGCGCGCGCCGTAGTTGGGCGGAATACGCATGCCCAGCAGCAACACCTCGGCATGGTGCTCGCGGCACAGGCGAATGATGGCGGCGAGGTTGTCGCGCAGCTGGGTCACCGGGTAGCCGCGCAGGCCGTCGTTGCCGCCGATTTCTACCACCACCAGCGTTGGCTGATGGCGCGCCAGCAGCGCCGGCAGGCGCCGCAGGGCGCCGCCACTGGTGTCGCCGCCGATGCTGGCGTTGATCACGCGCAGACCCGCGTCACGCGCATTGAGCTCGCGCTCCAGCAGCGCCACCCAGTCTTGTCCCGGTGCAATACCGTGGCCGGCACTGATGCTGTCGCCCAGTACCATCAGTGTGGGGCGGCCATTGGCGGTGGCGCTGACGCTGGTCAGCGCTGCGCATAGGCACAGCAGCAGCGCTTTGCTGCTGAAGCAACCGTATGCGGCGTGCATAATCGCATAAAACCTGAAGTTAAAGAGTCTGAAATCCATTGTCATGATTCGTACAAAAAATCTCACGAAGCGCGTTGCCCTGGCCGATGGCGAGATCAGCATCTTGGAAGGGATAGATCTCGAAATCAAGGCGGGGCAGAGCGTCGCCATTGTCGGCCCTTCGGGGTCTGGCAAATCCACCCTGCTGGGCCTGATGGCGGGGCTGGACAGCCCCAGCGACGGTGAAGTGTGGCTCAACGGCAACAGTTTGACGACGCTGGATGAAGACCAGCGCGCGGCGCTGCGCGGCCAGAACGTGGGTTTTGTATTTCAGTCCTTTCAATTGCTGCCGGGGCTCACCGCATTGGAAAACGTGATGCTGCCAATGGAGCTGGCGGGCGAGCGCGATGTCGCGGCGCGTGCCCGCGACTACCTGCAGCGGGTGGGCCTGGCGGCGCGCACCGGCCACTATCCGCGCCAGTTGTCTGGCGGTGAGCAGCAGCGGGTGGCACTGGCGCGGGCCTTTGCCTCGCAGCCGCGGGTGCTGTTTGCCGACGAGCCCACCGGCAACCTCGACGCCCAGACCGGCAACCGCATCAACGAGCTGCTGTTCGAGATGAATGCCCAGAGTGATACCACCCTGGTGCTGGTCACCCATGAGCCCTCGCTGGCGGCGCGCTGCCAGCGGGTGCTGGCGCTGGAGGCCGGGCGGCTGGTGCGCGACGAGATGCAGAGCGAGGCCGGTGCATGCGCTGGCTGATGCGTGAGTGGCGCGGCGGCGAGCTGCGGCTGCTGGCCGTCGCACTGATCGTGGCGGTGGCCATCGTCAGTGGTATCACCGCCTTTACCGACCGTCTGCACCGCGGC
>JBFHRT010000242.1:0-4135 GCA_041591575.1 Spongiibacteraceae bacterium | reverse complement strand
GTGGCCGCGGGCGACATCGATATCGGCAGCGCTACTGGGGAAAGACACGGCGATATAGTCCAGCGCCAGTTCCGCGGCCAGCTTGATGTCTTCCAGATCCTTGTCGGTCAGAGCCGGCGCCGACAGACCACCGCCCAGGCGGTTGATACCCTTGCGCGAGCGCAGCTCGCCGCTGCTCTCGGAACGGCAATACACGCGACCGTCTTCGCCCACCTCCTCAACGCTGAGCCGGTAGCGGCCGTCGTCCAGCAGCAGCGTGTCGCCGGCCGCCACCGAGCTGGCCAGCGGTGCATAATCCACACCGATATGCCCGGCACTGCCTTCACCGTCGCCCAGGCCGGCGTCGAGAATCAGGCGGCCGCCTTTTTTAAGCGCGATACTGTCACCGGGAATCTGCCGCAGACGGATCTTGGGACCCTGCAGGTCACCCAGCAGCGCCACGCTGCGTCCGTGCTTGACCGCCATGGCCCGCAGGCGCAGGGCGCGCTGGCGGTGCTCGTCGGCACTGCCGTGCGAAAAATTCAGTCGAAACACATCTACCCCGGCCACTACCAGGGCCTCCATTACCGCTTCGCTGTCGCTGGCGGGCCCTACAGTGGCAACAATCTTGGTGCGTCTCATTCGATACCTGTACTCCTGTCTGTCATCATTCACCGATTTGTCACGGCTGGCTGCCACTATTACATGGCGTTCACAATTGCGCCATCATCAGCGATGCTTGTTACTCTCTGGTGACGATCACCGAAAACGAAGGACAGCATGTGGCCAAGATCTATGCCATTGACGGCGTAATTCCCGTCATCGACCCCAGTAGCTTTATACATCCCGAGGCCGTCGTGATCGGCGATGTGCGCATCGGCGCCAACTGTTTTATCGGCCCCTTCGCCTGCCTGCGCGGAGATTTCGGCATCGTCGAAGTGCACGACGGTGCCAACATCCAGGACCACTGCATGCTGCACAGTTTTCCAGAGCAGCGCGTGGTCGTGGAGCGGGACGGGCACATCGGTCACGGCGCCGTGCTACACGGCTGCACCGTGCGGCGCAACGCCCTGGTGGGCATCAACGCCACGGTCATGGATGGTGCCGTGATTGGCGAGGAGGCCTTCGTCGGCGGCAATGCCTTTGTCAAAGCCGGCTTTGAAGTGCCGGCCAGACACCTGGCCTCCGGCGTGCCCGCCACTGTTGTACGTGAACTCAGCGAACGCGAAATCGCCTGGAAGAGTAATGGCACCGAGCAGTACCAGGTGTTGGCGCGGCGCTACGAGGCGACGCTGACGGAAGTCGCGCCGCTCACCAAGCTGGACGACAATCGCCCGCAACTCAACTGCAGCCGCGAAAACTCTGTCGCCCTGCACGAACTGAAGCGCGGCAAGCCCTGAGCACCGCGCGCAGCGCTCAATCCCTGTTGAAGAAGCCTTTCAATTTCTCGCCGGCCTCTTTCAGCTTGCTGCGCAGCGCGCCTTCCTGTTCGTCGAGCATGCCGGCAAGATCGCTCTTGAGACCGTCGATCTGCATATCCGACACCGCTTTCGCCGTGGCCTTGTTGATGGCGGCGAGAATGCGCGCACTCAATTCGGCGCCGCTCAGCCCGCCCTCACTGCGTCCGAGATCGCGCAGGTGCACATCCGGCAGCACCGCAGTTTTCGGCTCACCCTGCAGCATCGGCGCGTGCACTGTCACCTGGCCGCCACGCAAATAGAGGTTATCGATGATCAGCTTGGGGCCACTCGCCGCCGTCTCTGGCTGAGGCTGCGGCGCCGCGGCCTCTTCACCACCCGCAGGTGCGCCACTGGCGGCAAAGCGCTCCACATTCTGCTGAATGCGCTTGATATTGCTGCCCTCGGCGCCGAGCTCATAAGTCACAGCGGGGGCATCAATTGCCACCTCACGAATCACAATCAGCTCTTTACTGACATTGGCGGGATCCAGCACCACACTGATTCCGCCCAGCGACATCGCGTAATCGGTGCTGAAGCCTGGCGGGTTGGCCACCACCAGCCCGCGCAGCGCAGCGGAACCCTCGCGCGGTTTGATGTCGACCTCACTCAGGCTGACCTGAACCTGCGCTGCCTGGGAACCACCCTGCTCCACCGCGACTTTTACCAGCCGATCCAGCTGGGTCACCATCAACACCACCGCACCGACCAGCAGCACCAACAGCACCCCGACGGCAATGGCAAATTTTTTCATGGCCTTCCCTCTTTTTCTTGTTCCGCTAAAACTCAACAGCCGCCAAACATAGCACGGCTGTCCTCGCCACCGCTTTGCGCCGTCAACAATTACCGACAATCACAGCGGCAGCTGCCGCATTTCCGCGACATGGGCAATGCGCTCGCCATCCCAGTAATAGGCGTAGTGCTTGCCCTGCACTGCCGGCGTCAGCGCCGGCGGCCGGAACACCGCCACACACTCGCCTCCGCGCCGGCGCACCGAGTGGTAGTACAAACCCCAGGAATCCGCAGCCCGCAGCTCACGGGCAAAGCGTTGCGCCGCTCCGTAATCCTCGGGGTGATGCAAGTCCCGATAGTCGGGACTGCGAATATCGTGCAGCGGCTCGCGCACTGAAGCGATGTAACAACGCAGCGTGATCTGGGTGGCGGGTTCAGCAGTGGCACTGAGAAAGCGCTCGCGATGGTATACCGTTTCGCTGATGGCGGTGTGCAGTTCGCAGGCGGCGTAGTACGCGCCAAAGCTGGCGTCGTTAAAACGGTTGGCGCGGCCGATGTGAGTGAAGGCCGCCATGATGGCACTGGTACCGGCACCCACCATGCGGTCTTGGCGCGCTACCAACGCAATATCACCGACTTCATCGCGGATGCGGTCGTTGGTCATGGCCTCCAGCGCGTAGGCCAGTTCCAGCTCTTCGGGGTCCAGCAGGTGCTCGAACAGCGCAATGGGGGGAAACTGGCTGGCCACCAGGCGATAGGTTTTGCCGCTCACGTCAGTGAGCGGCGGCAAAACCGGCTGTGGCGGCGAATCAGCCATCAGCCGCGCTGGGCATCCAGGTAGCGGCGCACATCGGCGAGATCGATGGTGTTGCCCCCCAGCATGCGCTGCAGTGCGCTTTGTCCGCCAAAATCCCGGTTGGGGCGATGCACCCAGGCCGCCCACTGTTCGCGCTGCGGAAACAGCAGCTGCAGCGCCTTGTAGATGCCACTCACATAGGACAGCCGCTCCAGGGTGTGTTGCTGCAGGGCCAGCGGTTCCCCGGCCGCTACCTTGTGCTTCCAGTTGAGAATGGTGGTGCGCGAGCTGGCCCCGGCCAGCACCCGGCGCTGCTCGTCGGTCAGCCCCCACTCTCCGGTAATGGCCAGAAACAGCTTGGCCGCCACCCGTCCCAGCTGGCTGCGATCTGCCTGTTGAAGCGCCGGTATCTGCATCCTGAGCCCCTCCCTGCTTTCATGACCATTACTGTGCAATAGTTAGACACTTTTATCAATAGTGGTCAGTCACTACCCGCGGATGACAAAAACGTAATCGCCCCGACGATGGCATGGCGGCGCCGGGCTAAAACGCGCGTGTTATATTCAGTGGCTAGCCAGCGCATGGCTGTCGAGCCGGCTGGCGCAGCCCCCATCGACAGGAGAAAAATAATGGCAGAACTGGGATTCTGGAACTTCGCACAGCGCGACCCCGCACCACTGGCCCTGGTCGCTCCCGACGGCCGCGAATACAGTCGCGGCGAACTGCTCGCCGAGGCCAATCGGGTGGTGCACGGCCTGCGCGCCCTCGGCCTGGAGCGCGGCGACTGCGTGGCGATGATGCTGCCCAACTGCGCCGAATTCTATTTCGTGTACCTGGCCGCCGCCCAGGCCGGGCTGTACATGGTCCCCATCAACTGGCACCTGGCCGGACCGGAAGTGGCTTACATCCTGGAAGACTGCGGCGCCAAGGCCTTTATCACGCACCAGCGCGTGGCCGAAGCCGCCGCCACCGCGGTGCGCGAGGCCGGCTTCGACCGCCGCGGCGCCTTCGCCATCGGCGCCATCGACGGCTTCCGTGACTTCGGCGAGCTGACCGCCGGCCAGCCCGACACCCTGCCCGACCAGCGCAGCGCAGGCCAGGTAATGAAGTACACCTCAGGTACCACCGGCAAGCCCAAGGGGGTGCGTCGGCCGCTGCCGGAGATGGCACC
>JBFHRT010000241.1:0-4140 GCA_041591575.1 Spongiibacteraceae bacterium | reverse complement strand
GGGGCGCCAGCGTAGCTGCCGGAGGCGCTCTGCCAGATATAGTCCAGCGCCCAGCCGGCCACCACCGAGTAGAACATCAGGATCATCGCGCCCGCCAGCACGCCGGCAATGCCCACGATGGACCAGGCCGGTGAGCCGGCCACCTCGCGGCTGAGACGCAGCATGCTGTGGATGGGGTCGGTGCGGCCGGCGCGGCCGATCAGGATCTCGGCGATCATCACCGGCACGCCCACCAGCGCGATACAGGCCAGGTACACCAGCACGAAGGCGCCGCCGCCGTACTCGCCGGTGATATAGGGGAATTTCCAGATATTGCCGAGGCCGACGGCGGAACCGGTGGCGGCGAGTACAAAGGTCCAGCGGCGGGTCCAGTGAGCGTGTTGGGTATCGGTCATCGGCCTGTTCTTATGCGTGGGGCGGGCTATGGCTGGGATTGTAGCGGCATTGCTACACAAAACCCAAGGCGCGGCGGGCGGTTCTAGGGTATAATGCGCGCCCTCTGTGGCGCCGCACGCATTTAGGTGGTGGTTGCCCCGACCGCCAATCATCGCTGCCGACGCCCTCGCGCGGCGCAAATTTACAGCTTAAACCCTTACAGTTAAGCCCTTACAAGAGCCTCTTTCGGTAGCCCGCCATGATAGAAAAGTTGCGCAACATCGCCATTATCGCCCACGTCGACCACGGCAAGACCACCCTGGTGGACAAGCTGCTGAGCCAGTCCGGCACCCTGGATCGCCGCAATCAGGATGCCGAGCGCATCATGGACTCCAACGACCAGGAGAAAGAGCGCGGCATCACCATCCTCGCCAAGAACACCGCTATCGAGTGGAACGGCTACCGCATCAACATCGTCGACACCCCGGGGCACGCCGATTTCGGCGGCGAAGTGGAGCGGGTACTGTCGATGGTCGACAGCGTGCTGCTGCTGGTGGACGCGGTAGACGGCCCCATGCCGCAGACCCGCTTCGTGACCCAGAAGGCCTTCGAAAAGGGCCTCAACCCGATTCTGGTGGTGAACAAGGTTGACCGCCCCGGCGCACGCCCGGATTGGGTGATCGACCAGGTGTTCGACCTGTTCGACCGCCTCGGTGCCACCGACGAGCAGCTGGACTTCCCCATTGTCTACGCCTCGGCGCTCAACGGCGTGGCCGGCCCCGAAGCCGACCAGCTGGCCGACGACATGACGCCGCTGTTCGAGATGATCACCGAGAAAGTATCGCCGCCGGCGGTAGATGTCGACGGCCCCTTCCAGATGCAGATCTCGGCGCTGGACTACAACAGCTATGTCGGCGTCATCGGTGTCGGCCGCATCACCCGCGGTTCGCTGGTGCCCAACCAGCAGGTGGTGGTGCTGGATGTGGACGGCAAGCAGCGCAAGGCCAAGGTACTGCAGGTGATGGGCTATCACGGTCTGGAGCGGGTGGAGACCGACAAGGCCACCGCCGGCGACATCGTCTGCATCACCGGCATCGACGGCCTCGGCATCTCCGACACCCTGTGTGCACCGGAGCAGGTGGAGGCGCTGCCGGCGCTGACCGTGGACGAGCCCACCGTGTCGATGACCTTCCAGGTCAACGACTCGCCCTTCGCCGGCCTCGAGGGCAAGTTCGTCACCACCCGCAACATCAAGGAAAGGCTGGAGCAGGAGCTGATCCACAACGTGGCGCTGCGCGTCGAGCCCGGCGATACGCCCGACAAATTCAAGGTCTCCGGCCGCGGCGAACTGCACCTGTCGGTGCTGATCGAGACCATGCGCCGCGAGGGCTTCGAGATGGGCGTGTCGCGCCCCGAAGTCATCCAGAAGGTGATTGACGGTGAGGTGCAGGAGCCCTACGAGCAGGTGGTGATCGACATCGAAGATCAGCACCAGGGCTCGGTGATGGAAGAGCTGGGCCTGCGCAAGGCCGAGCTGACTAACATGGAACCCGACGGCAAGGGCCGGGTGAAGCTGGAGTTCCTGGTGCCCTCGCGCGGCCTGATTGGCTTCCGCGGCCAGTTCCTGACGCTGACCTCGGGCTCGGGCATCATGACCAGCGTGTTCGACCACTACGGCCCGGTCAAGGCCGGCGAGGTGGTCAGCCGCCAGAACGGCGTGCTGGTGTCCATGGTCAAGGGCAAGACCCTGTCTTACGGCCTGTACAACCTGCAGGACCGCGGCCGCCTGTTCCTGGGTCACGGCGCGGAAGTCTACGAGGGCCAGATCATCGGCCTGCACTCGCGCTCCAACGACCTGGTGGTCAACCCCACCAAGGGCAAGCAGCTCACCAACGTCCGCGCCTCTGGCACCGACGAAGCGCTGACGCTGACGCCGCCGGTGCGCCACAGCCTGGAGCAGGCGCTGGAGTTCATCGAGGACGATGAGCTGGTGGAAGTCACCCCGCAGAGCATCCGCCTGCGCAAGAAGCTGCTCACTGAAAACGAGCGCAAGCGCGCCCAGCCCAAGTCCTCCTGAGCTGGCGACTGAGCCCGGGTCCCACTCGCTGTGAGTGGGGCCTTGGGCTAAGATAGACGGGAGGCGCGCCGCCGGCGCGCGGCCAGGGATTGCACATGCTGCCACTGTTCCCGGATATCAAACCCTACAAGGTACACGAGCTCGCGGTGCAGGAACCGCACCGGCTCTATGTCGAGGAGAGCGGTAACCCCGACGGCATCCCGGTGCTGTTCGTGCACGGCGGCCCCGGCATCGGTGCCGACCCCAAGAGCCGCTGTTACTTTGATCCCGAGCACTACCGCATCATTGTCTTCGACCAGCGCGGAGCCGGTCGCTCCACCCCCCACGCCTGCCTGGAACACAACCACACCGGCGCGCTGATGTCCGACATGGAACAGATCCGCGAGGAGCTGGGTGTCAGCCAGTGGATGTTGTTCGGCGGCTCCTGGGGCTCCACCCTCAGCCTGGCCTACGCCCAGACCTATCCCGAATATGTGCTCGGGCTGGTGCTGCGCGGCATCTTCCTGTGCCGCCAGCGCGATCTCAACTGGTTCTACCGCGACGGTGCCAGCCGCGTGTTCCCCGACTACTGGCAGGAGTTTGTCGATGGCGCCCCCGACTGTGCCGACGGCGATTACATCGGCGCCTACTACCGGGCGCTGACCGACGACAACGAACTGGCGCGAATGGCGGCGGCCAAATCCTGGTCGGCCTGGGAGGCCCAGTGCGCCACCCTGCGGCCGCACCCGGAAGTGCTGGAACACATGACCGAGGCGCACACGGCGCTGTCACTGGCGCGCATCGAAAGCCATTTTTTCGTCAACAGCGGCTTTCTCGAAGGTGACCAGCTGTTGCACAATGCCGGCCGGCTGGACGGCATCCCCGGCATCATCGTGCACGGCCGCTACGACATGATCTGCCCGCTGGACAACGCGCTGGCGCTGCACGAAGCCTGGCCAGACAGCGACCTGCACATCGTGCGCGACGCCGGCCACGCCGCCTCGGAGCCGGGCATTGTCGACGCCCTGGTGCACGCCACCGACGAAATGGCGAAGCGGTTGCGGCGCTAGGCGCGAGACGCAAGACGCAAGACGCGTAGGGTGCGCCGCGCGCACCGCACAGCTGGCCTGACGTCGGAAGTCTGAAGCCGGACGCTGAAAAGCAAAAGCAAAAGCGGTGCGCACGGCGCACCCTACGCCGTGGATATTTCCCGTCATTGCGAGGAGCCGGGGCGCGCTTTTTAGCGACTCGGTGACGCGGCAATCTCATCCAGCGTGGCTGTGGGCTGATGGAGGTCGCCGTGCTGCGCCCCGCTGCGCTCGCGGCGACCCGAAGGGGGAAGCCAATAGGCCGAATCAAAGTGACTCGCCCGATAGGGCGAAACAATCACGCAACAGACAGCACAAAAAGACAATAAGGTTTTCGTGAAAGCATTAATCCAACGCGTCAGCCACGCCAATGTGGCAGTAGACGGCCGCGTCATCGGCGAAATCGGCCGGGGGCTATTGGTCCTGCTCGGCGTCGAAAAACAGGACGACGAAGCCAGCGTGCAGCGTATGGCCGAGCGTCTGCTGGCCTACCGCGTGTTCGCCGACGACGAGGGCAAGATGAACCGCTCCGTCAGCGATATCGGCGGTGGCCTGCTGGTGGTTTCCCAGTTCACCCTGGCCGCCGACACCCGCAAGGGGCTGCGCCCCAGCTTCTCTTCG
>JBFHRT010000240.1:0-4170 GCA_041591575.1 Spongiibacteraceae bacterium | reverse complement strand
GCTGTGGGTTCACGACATTCGCCCCGCCCGGCCAATACCTTTGGCGCACCAAGCCGGGCGCATTGCCAACCGCCTGCAGAAACAGCGGCGTGAGCAGGCCCTGGCACAGAAACTGGAAAGACTGCGCGCTCAGTACCACATTGTGCTTACCGATGACGCCAGTCCCGACATGACAATAACGGCAGCCTTATCCAGTCACGAGCGGGAGGTAGGAGGATGAAGCCAGGCATAACACTCGCGCTGATGCTTTGGCTGCTGCTGTGCGCCGGCTATGCCCAGTCACACCCGCTGGCACCGGGTCTGCTGGCGCTGGTGGAGCAAACGCCCGAGCACTTTGTGGCCACCTGGAAAATGCCCATTCGCAGCACCGCGCTGGAAGCGCCGCAGCCACAGCTGCCCGCACACTGCCAAAGCCTGGGCGAGATCAATAAGACTGTTGCCGGCAGCGCCCGCCTGCACAATTGGCAACTGCATTGCCCCGGCGGCCTGGTGGGCGCAACGATAGGCGCTGCGCCCCTGGTCGCCGGCGATCCCGGGGTGATGCTGCGACTGCAGCTGCTCGATGGTCGCCACTATCACCAGATGCTCGGCGCGCAACAGCCGGCATTTGTCGTACCAGAAGCACGTTCAGCGTTACAGACAGCCGGCAGTTATCTGCAGCTGGGTGTCGAACACCTGTTGGGCGGCATCGACCACCTGCTGTTTATCATCTGCCTCTACCTGCTGGTGGGCTGGAACCGGCAACTGCTGTGGACCGTTACCTGGTTTACACTGGGCCACTCCACCACCCTGTCGCTGGTGGCGATGGGGGTCATCCAGTTCCCGGTCGCGCTGGTGGAATCGCTGATTGCACTGAGCATCGTGATAACCGCGGCCGCCTGGATTCGCCCGCAAGCCAACAGCCTGCTGCGGCGCCGTCCCGGGCTCATTGCCGCTGCCTTCGGCCTGCTGCACGGCATGGGCTTTGCCGGCGCACTGGCGGCCATTGGCCTGCCCAGCGACGCCCTGCCGCTGGCGCTGGCAGCTTTTAATATTGGCATCGAGCTGGGTCAGCTGGCGGTGATTGTGGTGTGCTATCTGGCCCACCGCCTGTTGCTGCGCAGCCACAGTGCGTGGCCGCGGTGGCTGCAACTGGCCCCCGGCTATGCCGTGGGCAGCCTCGCCGCACTGTGGTTCTGGCAGCGGCTGGGCGTGTTTTAGCCGCTGCCTTCTCGCCAAGTGTCACCCGTCATTGCGAGGAGCCACAGGCGACGCGGCAATCTCCTTCAGGCAAATTGCCGCCCTCGCTATCGCTGCGGCCCGTTGTAGGTGCGACTTTAGTAGCACGCCAGCGTATGACAGTAGGGATGTTTGTGCGACTAAAGTCGCACCTACAGAGTTTGTTTAATCCAGCACATCCCGAATCTGGTCGCTGCTGAAGCCGCGGTATTGCAGAAAGCGCGCCCGGCGCGCCTTTTCCTTGAAATCCGGCGCCGGCTCGCTGCCGAACTTGCGCTCCAGCACCTGCTGCACTCGATCCAGCCAGTTGATATTGCTGGCCTCGAACGCCAGCTGCACGTCGGCCTCGGCCAAGCCCCGCTGCGCCATCTCCTGGCGTATTCGCAGCGGTCCGTAGCCCTTTTCCGCGCGGCTGCGCAGGTAGGCCTCGGCGTAGCGGCTGTCGCTCTGCAGCCCGTCTTCCTGCAGCTGCGAAATGGCGCTTTCAATAAGCGCTGGCTCGGCAAATTTCCGCGCCAGCTTAGTGTGCAACTCGCGCGCTGAGTGCTCGCGCCTGGCCAGCAGATCCATTGCTGCCACACGTATCTCCAGAGCCGTTTCCGGCATGGTTCAAACCCCACAAAATGTCCAAGAATCGGATACTTAGGTCCGCATTTTTCACACAGATCCTAGCGGTATGTACTTATAGGAATCGGTGCCACTTCTGCGAAAAATGGGTCTCACGCAACGGGGAACCCCTCACCCGTGCACATCTGCCCTGACAGCAGGAGAGAAACTACATGTTGAATCAGATAAAAGCCAAGCTTAAGCAATTTGCTCGCGACGAACACGGTGCCAGCGCCATTGAATACGGCCTTATGGCCGGTCTGGTTGCCGCCGTTATTCTCGCTGCGGTCACCGGCATCGGTGGCGGCGTCAACGACACCTTTGTCGCTATCTGTAATTCTCTTGGCGGCTCCTGCTAATTCAGCCCGAAACGGAGATAGCCCATGCCCGTCAGTCCCCCGCTGCCATTCTACCTGGCGATCAATGTGGTGGTCATGACCATATTGACCGTGGTGGCCTGGAGCGACTGGCGGGAGCGGCGCATCCCCAACAGTACCCTTGCCCTGCTGCTGGCCTGCACCCTGTTCCAGTTCAGCGCCATGCATATGGATCTGCTGCAGGGCCCGACGCTGCGCGATATCGCGTTGAATTTGATGCTGGCAGCCCTGCTGTTTGTTCCCGGCTATGCCACCGGCCAGCTCGGTGCCGGTGACGTCAAGCTGTTCAGCGTGCTGGCGCTACTGTGGCCCAGTCAAGTGTACCTGCAGGCCTTCAGTGTCGGCATTCTTGGATTAATTGTTGCCTGTTTCGCCCTCGAGTGGCTACAGCGGCTCGGCGCGCGAATGACACCACAATGGGCGCCTGCCGGCCCACCCCTCACGCAAACATTGCGCGAGCGCGGTATACCGGCTGGCACCGCCATCGCCCTGGGGGCGTTATACGCCCTGGCATAAGGAGACCGCCGTGACACAAGCGCATTTCCGCGGTTGTACCCGCCGCTCCCGACCGGGCGCGGCAGCGGCGTGCCTAAACCTCTACCACCAGCGCGGCGCTACCGCCATTGAGTTCGCCCTGGTGTTTCCGCTGTTTATGGCGCTGATTTACGGCATGTTCAGCTACACCCTGGTGTTCATGCTCGCCCAGAGCTTTACCTACGCCTCTGAAGATGCCCTGCGCGCCGCCCTGGCGGTGGATTGCCAGGGACTCAGCAGCCAACAGTGTATCGACAACCGCATTGCACCGGCTGCCCGCAGCCAAGTGGAAACCTCCCTGGCCTGGCTCCCCGACAATGTCAAAGACCAGGTGATCGGCAGCGGCGGCAATAAAGTGATCGTTAATTGCGTGAGCGACACCTGCACCGTCGAGGTGAGATACCCCGACTACCGCAGCAATCCGCTGATGCCACTGTTGACACTACCCGGCATAGGCACCATCCCCCAGGTACCACAACACCTGGTCGGGCGGGCCAGCCTGAGAGTGTAAACAACGATTGGAGATAAGGATGTTGCCATGAAGCCCCGGACACTGAAAATACTCGCCCTGGTACTGGTTGCACTGTCGGTAGTGCTGGCCGTTGCCGGCTATCGCCTCAGCCAGCAGCAAGCGCCAGTGCAGCAGGCGGCCGGCCCCGCCATGGAGTACCAGGTGGTAGTCGCGGCGCGCAATATCGAACCCGGCACCGAGATCAGTGAAGACGACGTACAACTGATTCCCTACCCGGTGGCCACCACCAACACCTATTCCAGTCTTCAGCAGGTGCTGGACAAGCAAAACTTCTCACTGATTCGCAGTGGCGAGGTACTGCGCGGCGACCACTTCGCCGGCGCCAGCATTCTCGCCAACCAGGTCAACCCCGGCCACCGCGCGATGGCCGTCACCGTGGATGAAACGATTGGCACCGGCGGCTTCCTACAGCCGGGCGACCGCGTCGACGTGATCTATTCATCGCGCGCCAGTCGCGAGACCGGCAACCGTTCACTGGCCCGCCGCGTGTTGACCAATATCAAGGTGCTGGCCTTCGGCAGCGAGATTCCCGGCGCCGCTGTGGAAGAAGACAAGACTGGCGCCAGCAAGGGCAAACGCAGCCGCACGGCTGTACTGGAAGTGCACCAGGACGATGTCGGCAAGCTGCTGCTGGCCGAGACCACCGGCGTACTGCGTTTGGTTGCACTGGGCGAGGTGGAGAGCCGCGCCCTGACCGAGGCCACTGCCGAGGCCACCGACGCGATCAAGGACAAAGCTACCACCCTACCCGCGCTGACCGGTTGGACCGGCGGCGAACAACCGCGGCCGAAGGTTTACGTGTATCACGGCGACGAGGTGGAAACTGTGAGGACCAGCCCATGAAGCGGAGCTTGGCAAACGCCCTGAAAGGATTTCTGACGCTGCTGGCATTGGCCAGCGCGC
>JBFHRT010000239.1:0-4171 GCA_041591575.1 Spongiibacteraceae bacterium | reverse complement strand
GGCCTTGCACTACTGCTGGGTTCCACGGCCAACAGTGTGCTGCACGGCGCCAGCTGCGATGTACTGGCCGTGCGGGTCGGCGGCGAGGGCCGGTGACACTCGCTGGACGCTAGACGGGAGACGCTAAACAGCGGTCTGACGCCGGAAGTCTGAGGTCTGACGCCAAGGTCTACGGCGAAAAACGGAGCGCGCGTCGCTTTTGCTTTTTGCGTCCCCCGTCTCCCGTCTCCCGTCTCCCGTCCAGCGCTACTGATCCGACAGCTCGACCCAGCGCTCAATATGCTGCTCCAGCTGCTGCTGCAACTGCGCCAGCCGCTCCAGGGTCGTCGCCACCGCCTCGTGGTCGCGCTCGTAAAAGCCCGCATCCCCCACTTCGGCCTGCACTGCCGCCACCTGCTGCTCCAGCGTCTCAATGGCCGCCGGCAACTGCTCCAGCTCCCGCTGCAGCTTGTAGCTGAGCTTCTGGCGCTCACGCGATGGCCGCGCGGGTGCCGCCTCTGATTTTTTAGGCTCGGCGGCAGCCGCCTGCGCCGCGCGAGGTGCGCGCTGCCCGGCGATATCGCTGTAGCCGCCGACATATTCATTGATCACGCCGCCGCCCTCGAACAACAAACAGCTGGTGACGACGCTGTCGAGAAAGGCACGATCGTGACTGACCAGCAGCACGGTGCCGTCGAAGCCCAGTAACAGCTCTTCCAGCAGCTCCAGGGTCTCGATGTCGAGATCATTGGTGGGCTCGTCCAGCACCAGGATATTGGCCGGCTGACTGAACAGGCAGGCCAGCTGTACCCGCGCCCGTTCGCCGCCCGACAGCACCCGGAACTGGCTGCGGGCGCGCTCCGGGGAAAACAGGAAATCTGCCAGGTAGCTGACGATATGGCGATCGCGCCCGTTGATGCTGATGCTCTGCCGCCCCTGGCCGACGATGTCCACCACCGTCTGCTCCTCGTCCAGCCGGTTGCGCATTTGGTCAAAATAGGCCACCTGCAGGCGCGTGCCTCTTTTTATATGGCCGCTGTCAGCTTCCAGCTCGCCCAGTAACAGGCGCAGCAGGGTGGTCTTGCCGATGCCGTTGGGACCCACCAGGCCGATGCGGTCGCCGCGACTGACGATCAGTGACAGCTCCTTGACCAGGCGCTGGCCGCCGACCGCGTAGTTGACCCCTTCCAACTCCGCCACCAGCTTGCCGCTGGCTTGCCCCACGTTAACCGACATACTGGCGTTGCCCTGCCGCTGCCGGCGCTCGGCGCGCTCCTGGCGCATTTGCTTCAGCGCCCGCACCCGCCCCTCGTTGCGGGTGCGGCGCGCCTTGATGCCCTGGCGAATCCAGCGCTCCTCCTCCGCCAGCCGCTTGTCGAACTTGGCGTTGTGCTCGGCCTCCACCGCCAACTGATGCTCGCGGCGCTCTAGAAAATCGCGGTAATTGGTTTCATGACTGATGAGCTGGCCGCGGTCCAGCTCGACAATGCGTGTGGCCAGGCGCTCGATCAAAGCGCGGTCGTGGGAGATAAACAGCAGGCAACCGGAAAAATCCAGCAGCTGGTTTTCCAGCCACTCAATGGATTCGACGTCGAGGTGGTTGGTTGGCTCATCCAGCAGCAACAGGTCGGGCTCCCGAACCAGCGCACGCGCCAGCGACACCCGCCGCAGCCAGCCGCCGGAAAGCTGTGCCAGCTGACGCTCGCCATCCAACTGCAGCCGCGACAATATCGACTCAATACGTTGCTGGAAGCGCCAGCCGTCGCGCGCTTCAATCTCATGCTGCAGCTGTTCCAGCTCGCCCACTGCCGCGCCCTCGCGCACCACCAGCGCGTGGTAGCGCCGCAGCAGCTCGCCCAGCTCGGCAAGTCCGCCGGCAACGGCGTCAAACACGGTGACGCCCTCCTCCACGGCCGGCAGCGCCTGTTCCATGCGCGCGATGGTGATTTCTGGCCGCCGCCAGACCTCGCCACTGTCGGCCGCCAGGCTGCCCTCGATAATGCTCAACAGGGTCGATTTGCCGGCGCCGTTGCGCCCCAGCAGGCACACACGCTCTCCGCGCTTCAGCTGCAGTTCGGCGTCATCCAGCAGAATCTGGCTGCCGACCTGATAATGTATTTGTGATGCGCGTAACAAAGGCATAAGTTAGGGTCCGAGTAAGACTAATCGATTCTTTCGCCGCCACCGCGGCATACACTAGACTGAACAGGTAAGGATTTCGGTATTATTAAGGAATGCACCCCTTGAAAACCGTCATTGCGGTCGCCGTTGCGATGCTGTCCCTCTTCGTCATCCCCGCGAGCACCGCGGAGGTCGCGGAGGTCGAGGCCAAGCGCCAATTATATCGCGACGCCATGGCACTTGTAGATGAGGGCCAATTCGACGCCGCCCAGGACCAGTTGTTTCTGCTGCGGGACTACCCC
The DNA here is from genome assembly GCA_041591575.1 of Spongiibacteraceae bacterium. Lineage (GTDB taxonomy): Bacteria > Pseudomonadota > Gammaproteobacteria > Pseudomonadales > Spongiibacteraceae > JBFHRT01. The sequence continues at coordinate 1,769 of JBFHRT010000239.1, read as the reverse complement.
CTGCACGGCTACCTGGAAGCAGAAATCATCCTCGGGCAGCTCGAGCACATTTCCGAGCAGACCATCGAACTGTTTCTGAAGCAGCACGCCGGCACCGTCGTCGCCCGCCGCGTTGCCCGCCGCTGGCTGCATCACCTGGCCAACCAACAAGACTGGGAGCGCTTTCTCGGCCAGTTCCGCGACTCGCTTGCCACCACCACCCTGCGCTGCCACCAGCTCACAGCCATGCAGGAAAGCCGGTTGGCGCGCGCGGCCGACACCCTGGCACGCGAGCTGTGGCAAACATCGCGATCACTGCCCAGTCACTGCGACCAACCCATCCAGCGCTGGCTGAATTTACACCCCGAGCGCGAGGCACTGTTGTGGCAGCGCGCAGAATTGGCCATGGATGCCGGCGAAACCTCGCTGGCACGCTACCTGCTCAACCAGCTCCCTCTCGCCACACCACTGCCGGAACTGCTGTCGCGGCCGCAGCGGCTGGGTGAATTTGTTGCCCAGCTGCCCAGAGACGAGCGCCACCGCCAGCTCTCCGCCTACCTGCTAAAGCGCCTGGCCGCTCGCGACCACGAAGCCGCCAATGCCGTGTGGCGGCGCCTGGATGAACACTTCACCTTTACCCCCGAGCAGCACTTCGCCATCCGCCAGAGTATTGCGCGGCCGATGATCGCCGCCAACGAGCCCGGGGTGGAGGAATGGCTGGCGCAGCACAACCGCTTCGGCGACGACGAATACCTGCTGGAATGGCAGATCCGGCTGGCGCTGCGCTCCGAAAACTGGCTGCAGGTGCTGGCCGGTATCGCCCGCCTCAGCGAGGAAACCCGCGAGCAATCGGTATGGCAGTTCTGGCTGTCGCGGGCCGAACTGGCACTGCAGAGCCCGGCGCCAGCAGCCACCCTGGAGCGCCTGAAAAAACTGGCCAGCCAGCGCGGCTACTACAGCTTCCTGGCAGCCGACTACCTTGAGCAAGACTACCAGCTCAATACCCGCATCCAGCGCTACCCGGAGCTCGCTGGCACACTGGCCAGCCAGGCCGATGCCGAGCGCGCACGCGAACTTTACGCCGTGGGCGAGCACTATTGGGCGCGCGTGGAGTGGGTCCGGGCGATGGACGGACGCAGCCCGCAGGAGCTGGGCGCGCTGGCGGAACTGGCCTACAACTGGGGCTGGCACCACCAGGCGATCATGACGGCGATCCGGGCGGGGCTGTGGGACGACCTGGAACTGCGCTTTCCGCTGGCGTTCGAGGAGCATTTCCAGGAAAACGCCAAACTCGCCAAGATCGACCTGCACTGGCTGTACGCCATTGCCCGCCAGGAAAGCGCCTTCTATGAAAGCGCGGTATCGCCGGTAGGCGCTCTGGGCATGATGCAGATGATGCCGGCCACCGCCCGCAAGGTCAGCCGCGACATCGGCGTGCCCTACCGGCGCGAGCAACTACTGGACGCGGCGCACAGCATCCGCCTGGGCTCCAGCTATCTGGCGGAGCTGCTGACCAAATTCAATGGCAACCGCATTCTCGCCACCGCTGCCTACAACGCCGGACCCGGAGCTGTCGAGAAGGTCCTGCGCCGCCAGCAACGGCCGCTGCCCTTTGACGTATGGATTGAGACACTGCCCTACAGCGAGACCCGGGGCTACGTTAAAAGCGTACTGGCGTTTGCCACCATCTACAGCCAGAAAATCGGCAGCGGACACCCGCTGGTGGCCGCCGGCGAACAGCATATTGTTCCCGCCGCTGAGCTGGCGATACTCAGCGGCCAGTAGCCAGT
>JBFHRT010000238.1:0-4192 GCA_041591575.1 Spongiibacteraceae bacterium | reverse complement strand
CAAAGCTGCCTGCGCAACGACCGCGCCAGCGCCTACCGCCAGTGGCAGCTCAGTGAGGCCGACGCTCTCGCCAGCGAGTTTCAGTACGGGCTGGCCACCCTGCAGTCGGGGGAAACGGTTGCGGGTGCCGCGCGCTTCAGCACTGGCGCCGGGCGCCACGGCAGCGCCACCGAGCCCACCGACACCTCTACCACACAAAGGGACTGAGACCATGGAAACCCTGAACACCTTGAACACCCTGTCATATGAGCGCGACGGGCGCATTGCCCGCATCACCCTCAGCCGGCCCGAGCGCGGCAACGGCATTACGCTGGACATGCCCAGGGAAATCGCCGCCTGCGTGGAGCGCGCCAACCTCGACCCGGCCGTGCACGTCATCGCCCTGGCCGGTGCTGGCAGCGGCTTCTGCGGCGGCTACGACCTGGTGGACAGCGCCCAGGACATGCGGCTGGACAGCGGCGGAACCGACATACCCCCGGGCTCGCCACTGGATCCGGTGGTGCAGGCCGGCAATCACCAGCCGGGCAGCAGCTGGGACCCCACCGTGGACTACGCGATGATGAGCCGCAACGTGCGCGGCTTTATGAGCCTGTTCCACTCCGAAAAGCCGGTACTGTGCAAAGTCCACGGCTTCTGCGTGGCCGGTGGCACCGATATGGCACTGTGTTCAGATATGCTGGTCATCGCCGACGATGCCAAAATCGGCTACCCGCCGGCGCGGGTGTGGGGCGTGCCCACCACCGCGCTGTGGGCCCACCGCATCGGCCTGGAAAAGGCCAAGCGCCTGTTGTTCACCGGCGACTGTCTGTCGGGCAAGGAAGCGCAGGCGTGGGGACTGGCGATAGAATCCGCCCCCGCCGATCAGCTCGACGAGCGCTTTGAAAGCCTGCTGGCGCGGGTGGCGCGGATGCCGCAAAACCAGCTCATCATGATGAAACTGCTGCTCAACCAGAGCGTGGCCAACCAGGGGCTGCACAGCAGCCAGCTGCTGGGCACCGTGTTCGATGGCGTCGCGCGCCACACCGCGGAGGGTTATGCCTTTCAGCAGCGCGCCGCCGAGGCCGGTTTTCGCCAGGCCGTGCGTGAACGCGACGAACCCTTTGGCGATGCGGGCCTGTCGACCTTCAAGGGCTGATCCCCGAAGACCCCGGTGTGCACGCGGTGTAGCTGCAGATCCAGCCACACAGCCCCGACTCCCCGTCAGGGCGAGTCACCGAAGGCGGCCCGGCAATCTCAACCCGACAAAGTGCCGACTCCTGGAGATTGCCGCGGCGAAAATCGCCTCGCAATGACGGCGGTCATTTCGACGTTTCCTTCGCGGGAAAGGGTAGCTGCGGCTTCAGCCGCACAGCCCCAACTCCCCGTCATTACGAGCCGCCGAAGGCGACACGGCAATCTCGACCCGGCAAGGTGCCAATTCCTAGAGATTGCCGCGGCGAAAATCGCCTCGCAATGACGGCGGTCATTTCGACGTTTCCTTCGCGGGAAAGGGTAGCTGCGGCTTCAGCCGCACAACCCCAACTCCCCGTCATTGCGAGTCGCCAAAGGCGACGCGGCAATCTCCATTTGACAAGGTGCCAATACCTGGAGATTGCCGCGTCACCGCATCGCGCAGTAGCACAATGCGGCTCCTCGCAATCACTGTGCTCATTACGACGCTGCGTTCGCAGGAATTTGTAGGTGCGACTTTAGTCGCACAAATGCACAATCAACCCTGCGGCAATTCAGCGCTGTGATAAACGTTCTGCACGTCGTCGAGATCGTTGAGCATGTCCATAAACTTCTCGAACATGGGCATGTCTTCTTCCGCGATCGGCGCGGTGGTCTGCGGAATAAACTGGATTTCCTCAACGTCAAAATCGATGCCCTCAAAGGCATCCTGCAGCGCCTGCTTGGCCTTGAAGAATTCGGTATGGGGAGCAAACACCGTGATCTTGCCGTCCTCGCACTCGATGTCGGTGACATCCACATCCGCCATCATCAGCGCTTCCAACACCGCTTCCTCGTCGTCACCGTCGAAGACGAAGATCGCGGCGTGGTCGAACATATGGCTGACACTGCCCTGAGTGCCGATCTTGCACTTGGTCTTGGTGAAGGCCAGGCGCACATCGCCGATGGTGCGGTTGGGGTTGTCGGTCAGGCAGTCCACAATCACCATGCAGTTGCCGGGACCAAAACCCTCGTAGCGGGCGGGAGAGAAATCTTCGCCGGCGCCGCCCTGGGCCTTGTCCAGCGCGTTTTTAATGACGTGGCTGGGCACCTGTTCCTTCTTGGCCCGGTCCATCAGGCTGCGCAATGCCAGGTTGGCGTCGGGGTCAGCGCCACCGGATTTTGCCACTACATAGATCTCGCGGCCGTATTTGCTGTAGACCTTGGTTTTGGTCGCAGCGGTCTTGGCCATGGAATCTTTACGGTTTTGGTAGGCTCTGCCCATTATGCGGCTCCGCAATTCATTAACACATTAATCGGGCAATTTTATCCCGCCGCAGCGAACGGCGCCAAGCGCGGTGACTTAAAAGAGCGTTGAATCTGCCAGGCTGTGGCAACCTACCGCCGACACAGCCTCTCTCAAAAAGCCGCCGCTATGGCGTCAAGGCCAGCAACAACACCCGCTCAACCAGCTGCTCCAGCGACAGTTCGCCCGAGGGCTTGTACCAGTAGGTGCTCCAGCTGATGGCGCCGTGCAGCAGCTGGCGCAGCACCGAGGGTTCCACCGCAGTCAGACCATCGCGCTGGGCCTGGCCAATCTCGGCCAGCCACAACTCCTCGTAGGCCTGACGGATGGCCAGTATCTCCGCCTGGCGCTCGGCAGACAGCGCCCGCCACTCATAAACCAGCACCGCGCTGGCATCGGGCCGTATGGCGTGAATAAAAGCCAACTCGGTGCGGATCAGCGCACGCAGGCGATCGCGCGGCTCGGCGCCGGCCTGCGCCACCGCCTGCTGCAGGCAGCTGTTCATGTACAGCACCACCTCGTGCATCACCGCGTACAGAATCTCGTCCTTGTTCTTGAAGTGGTGAAAGATACTGCCCGAGAGAATACCCACCTCGGCGGCGATATCGCGCACCGTTGTGCGGCTGTAGCCCTTCTCCCGAAACAGCCGCGCCGCGCACTCCAGCAGGCGCCCACGGGGGCTGTCGGGATCGGTGACCTGCCCCGCCGCCACCAGCTCCTGCAATACCTGCTCGCTCAAACCCTGTTTACTCACTGAATTCTTCAATCACTGCTCCAATCGCTTATCTCTCTGCCCCACCGCTGCCGTTACGGGGCCGCCCCAAAATGACCAATAGCCACACCCAGGCCACAACCAACCAAGCGCTTGCTTGGTATCTTGAGTTGTTGTTATGCTCGGCGCAACTGTTGATCTGCCGGAAGCCTTGTTATGTCCACCCACAGCCCTGCCGCACCAGCCCTCAGCGCCGACAAAGCCGTCGTCACCTGCTCGCTCACCGGCGTGCTCACTGATCCCCAGCAACACCCGGTGCCAGTCACCATTGAGGAAATGGCCCGCTCGGCCAAGGAAGCCTTTGATGCCGGCGCGGCGGTGATGCACGTGCACTTCCGCTCGCAGCAGGCCGGCAAGGGCCATTTGCCCAGCTGGGACCCGGAGGTGGCACTGGCCATCGCCGATGCCATCCGCGAGCGCTGCCCCGGCGTGATCCTGAATTTTACCACCGGCACCATGGGCCGCGATCAGAGCGGCCCCATCGCCTGCATCCGCGCCGGCAAGCCGGAAATCGCCGCCTGCAACGCCGGCAGCCTCAATTACCTGAAGACCCGCCGCAACGGCAGCTGGGCCTGGCCGCCGATGATGTTTGAAAACCCGGTGGAGAAAGTCGACGAAATCCTGCAAGTAATGACCGAGTGCGGCACCCGCCCGGAGTTCGAGTGCTTTGACGTAGGTATCGTGCGCTCAGTGGGCATGTACCAGGACGTGGGCATGGTCGACAAACTGGACTACAACTTTGTGATGGGCGTGGCCTCAGGCATGCCCGCCGACGTGGAACTGCTGCCGCTGCTGCTGAAATACATCAAGCCCGACAGCCTGTGGCAGACCACCCTGATCGGCCGCGAGGAAATCTGGCCGCTGCACCGCCGCACCGCCGAGCTGGGCGGCCACCTGCGCACCGGCGTGGAAGACACCTTCTACCTGCCCAGCGGCGAGCGCGCGGCCGGCAACGGCGAACTGAT
>JBFHRT010000237.1:0-4192 GCA_041591575.1 Spongiibacteraceae bacterium | reverse complement strand
GGCTGCGTCACCACCCGCACGGGCGCGTTCAACGACAAGGCCGACCAGGAAAAGGCGCTCAGCTACTCCGTGCAGCTGGCGCGCCAGTATATTGCCCAGCGTGACTGGAACGCCGCCAAGCGCCATCTCAAATACGCGCTGGAAGTGGATGAAGATCGCGCCGAAACCCACGAGGCGCTGGCCATGGTGTTTGAGAACACCGGCGAGCTGGAGCTGGCCGAGACGCATTTCCGCAAGGCCATTGCCGAGGATGGCAAGTTCACCCGCGCGCGCAACAATTACGCGGTGTTCCTGTACAACCTCGAGCGCTACCAAGAGGCCGCCGACCAGCTGGATTTCGTGGTGCAGGACGTGCTCTACGACCAGCGCTTCAATGCCTTTCTCAATCTCGGCCGCTGCTATTTGCAGCTGCAGAAATTCGAGCGCGCACACACGGCTTTCAATCGCGCCCACCTGATGGATAAAGAGGCGCCCACCGCGCTGTTCGGTCTGGCCAAGGCCAGTTTCGGCAAAGGCGATTACGCCGAATCGCAGCGCTGGTATGAACACTTCCGCGCCCGCGTCAAAGCCCAGTCGGCGGGCAGCCTGTGGCTGGGCATCCGCCTGGCCGATCGCTTTGGCGACCGCGATGCCAGCGCTAGCTACGGCCTGGCGCTGAAGAGTCTCTACCCGCGCTCGCAGGAGTATCTGGCTTACCAGCAATACCTCGAACAGGGCGGCTCTCCGGGCGTGGGTTCTTCGCGATGATGAGACAGTTATGAGCGGGCAGTATGCTGGAGCGACGAGCGGAGTGAGCGCAGAGCAAGCACCGGGAGCCTTGTTGCGCGAGGCGCGGCTGGAAGCGGGACAATCTATCGAAGCCGTTGCGCAGCAGCTCAATCTGCAGCCTGACCTGGTAGAGGCGCTGGAAGCCAATGATTTTTCGCGCTTTAACGCGCTGGTTTTCGTGCGCGGCCACCTGCGCAGCTACGCGCGCCTGCTGAATCTGGATGATGAGTCGGTGCTGGCGGCGCTGGACCAACAGCGGCAGCCACGCGCTGCCGTGACCTCGATGCCGGCGGCGCAGCGGCCGCTGAGCAAGTGGCGTTTGCCAGCGGCGCTGCTGGCGGCATTACTGTTGTGGGCGGCCGTGGTGTGGCTGCTGCAGCCGCGTGTTCACGTTGATGTGAACGTGCAGGAGCTGCCCACGCTGGTGGACCCGCTGCCGCTGGATGCGGTAACACCACTGGGTGCTGCGCTATTACAGCGTGCTGGCGGCGAAAAGCCCGTGGCCGAGGCGCAACAACCGGTGGCGGCGCGACTGACCCTGTCGTTCAGCGACGACTGCTGGGTACAGGTCAAGAATTACGCCGGCGACGTACTGCTGGCGGGTGTGCAGCCCAAGGGCCAGACGGTGACCCTCACCGCGCTGGGTCCGCTGGACGTGGTGCTGGCCTACTGGCCGGCGGTGGCGCTGAGCTACAACGGCCAGCCGCTGGAGTTGCACAAGTACACTTCTCACAACGCGACAAGATTGCGCTTGGCTGAATCATGAAAATGGAATCCCCTATACGCCGCCGGGTATCGCGGCAGATCTTCGTCGGCAAGGTACCGGTGGGTGGCGATGCGCCGATCTCGGTGCAGAGCATGACCAACACTGACACCTGTGATGTCGACGCCACCGTGGCGCAGATTCGCCGCCTGGAAGAGGCCTGCGCCGATATCGTGCGGGTGTCGGTGCCGTCGATGGAGGCCGCCGAGGCCTTCAAGCAGATTCGCGAACAGGTGGAAGTGCCGCTGGTTGCGGACATCCATTTTGACTACAAGATCGCGCTCAAGGTCGCCGAATACGGCGTCGACTGCCTGCGCATCAATCCCGGCAATATCGGCCGCGAGGACCGCGTGCGCGCGGTGGTGGATGCGGCTCGCGACCGCGGCATTCCCATCCGCATTGGCGTCAATGCCGGTTCGCTGGAGAAAGAGCTGCAGCGCAAGTACGGCGAACCCACGCCCGACGCGCTGGTGGAATCGGCGATGCGCCATATCGACATTCTCGATCGCCTCGATTTCCAGGACTACAAACTCAGCGTCAAAGCCTCCGACGTGTTTATGGCGGTGGCCGCCTACCGCAAGATCGCAGCGCAGATCGAGCAGCCGCTGCACCTGGGCATCACCGAGGCCGGCGGCCTGCGCGGCGGCACGGTCAAATCCTCGGTGGGCCTGGGCCTGCTGCTGATGGACGGCATCGGCGACACCATCCGCGTGTCACTGGCCGCTGACCCGGTGGAAGAGGTCAAGGTCGGCTACGACATCCTCAAGAGCCTGAAGCTGCGCACCAAGGGCATCAACTTCATCGCCTGCCCCAGCTGTTCGCGGCAGAACTTTGATGTCATCAGTACCATGAACGAGCTGGAGCAGCGGCTCGAAGACATCACCGTGCCGCTGGATGTGGCGGTCATCGGCTGTTACGTCAACGGCCCCGGCGAGGCCAAGGAAGCCGACATCGGCGTCACCGGTGCCAGCCCCAGCAACATGATCTTCAGCGACGGCCGCACCGACCAGAAGGTCAGCAACGACGAGCTGGTCGACCGCCTGGAAACCATGATTCGCGCCAAGGTGGCCGCGAAAGAGGCCGCCGAAAAAGACCTGATCGCTAAAAAATGATGGGCTCTGACCGCGATCTCAGCGCGACCATAGACAGACAGTAAGGGAACAACCTTGGCCAAACTTCAATCCATCCGCGGCATGAACGACATCCTGCCCGGGGAGACGCCGCTGTGGCAGTACCTCGAGGGGCAGCTACGGGCACTGCTGGACAGCTACGGCTACAGTGAAATCCGCTTTCCCATCCTCGAGCAGACCGAGCTGTTCAAGCGCTCCATCGGCGAAGTCACTGACATCGTCGAGAAGGAGATGTACACCTTTGAGGATCGCAACGGCGACAGCCTGACCCTGCGCCCCGAGGGCACCGCCAGCTGCGTGCGCGCCTGCGAGCAGCACGGCTTGCTCTACAACCAGGTGCAGCGGCTGTGGTACGCCGGCCCCATGTTCCGTCACGAGCGCCCGCAGAAAGGACGCCTGCGCCAGTTCCACCAGATTGGGGTGGAAACCTTCGGCATGAGCGGTCCCGACATCGATGCCGAACTGATCGCCATGACAGCGCGCCTGTGGCGCCAGCTGGGCGTGGCTGACGCGCTGACCCTGGAACTGAATACCATTGGCAACAGCGAATCTCGCGCCGCTTACCGCCAGGCGCTGGTAGAATACCTGATGGATTACCGCGAGCAGCTGGACAGCGACAGCCAGCGCCGCTTGCAGAGCAACCCGCTGCGTATTCTCGACAGCAAGCTGGAGCAGACCCAGGCCATTCTCGACGGTGCACCCAAACTGTTCGACTACCTGGACGAGGTTTCCCGCGCCCACTTCGACGGTCTGCGCGCGCGCCTGGACGCGGCTGGCATCGCCTACACAGTCAACCCCAAGCTGGTGCGCGGCCTCGACTACTACGGCCTTACCGTATTCGAGTGGACCACCGACCGCCTCGGCGCCCAGGGCACCGTTTGCGCCGGCGGCCGTTACGATGGATTGGTGGAACAGCTGGGCGGGCGCGCCACGCCGGCGGTGGGTTTTGCCATGGGCATCGAGCGGCTGTGTTTGCTGCTGGAGGCCTGTGAGCAGTTGCCGGAGCAAAACGCCCAAGCTGATGTCTATGTGGTGGTGCAGGGCGAGACCGCCGAGACCGCAGCGCTGGCGCTGGCCGAGGAGTTGCGCGACGCGCTGCCAGATTTGCGCTTGCTGCTCAATGGCGGCGGTGGCAGTTTCAAGAGCCAATTTAAAAAGGCTGACAAGAGCGGCGCGCGCATTGCCCTGGTGCTGGGCGAGTCGGAGATTGACAACGATACCGTCAATCTGAAATGGTTGCGCGGCGAGGGCGACGGCCAGGAAACCGTAGCGCGGGCGGAACTTGCGGCTCGCCTGCGGGCTGTTTTCGCGTAAGCGAGCTTTGCCTAGACAAGTTAAATGAAATCGGTGCCGCCCCGTGGCGGCACGTTGTGAGGTGACGTGTGGAAGCCTATCGTACAGAAGAAGAACAACTCGAGGTACTGAAAAAGTGGTGGCGTGACAACGGCCAGGCCACTGTCATCGGTATCGCGCTGGCACTGGCCCTGGTTTTTGGCTGGCAGGCCTGGGGCCGCCACCAGCAGCAGCGCCT
>JBFHRT010000236.1:0-4215 GCA_041591575.1 Spongiibacteraceae bacterium | reverse complement strand
TAGCGACGTAGGTCCGCATAAGCTTGCGTTGCGGACGTTCGCCGGAAACGCTAAAAAGCGCTTATTCCGGCCTACAATGGGGATCGGCGCCGCAATTGATACGATGAATATCGCACGGAGTGCCTTAAGTTAATGGCATTGCGGCGCACCCTACGACGCAAGCATCGACAACGGGAGAGCACGATGAGCGATACCGCAATGGACATCCACAAAAAATCCGCTGAAAAACGCAAGGTCGGTTACGACAAGAAACAGGCCAAGGCCACCAAGGAAAAGGGGCTGCTGGTAGTGGTCACCGGCACCGGCAAGGGCAAGACCAGCAGTGCACTGGGCATGGGCCTGCGCGCCGTCGGCCACGGCATGAAACTGGGTGTGGTGCAGTTTATCAAGGGCGCCAAGGAAACCGCCGAGCGCCAACTGTTTGAGCAGTTCCCCAACGTGGACTGGCACACCATCGGCGACGGTTTCACCTGGATCACCCAGAACCGCGAACAGGACATTGCCACTGCGCAGCAGGCCTGGGCCAAGGCCGCCGAGCTGATCCACGACGACAGCTACGACATGATCATTCTCGATGAGCTCAACACCATTCTGAAGTACGGCTACGTGGAGCTGGAGCAGGTGCTGGCCACCGTGGCCAAGCGCCGGGACATGCAGCATGTGATCATCACCGGCCGCCACGCCCCCGAGGGACTGATTGAGGCCGCCGATCTGGTCAGCGATATTCGGCCCATCAAGCACCCCTACAAGGATCAGGGCGTGAAGGCGCAGAAGGGCATTGAGTTTTAAGCGAATGCCGGCAACGCTGCGCTTATGCCGACCTACAGGATAGTTTGAGCTTTGACCGTAGGCCTGTATAAGCGAAGCGTTGCAGGCATAATGGCCTCGAATGTCCAAGGAAGGACAGGTATGAGCAACTATCGCCGGCTATACGTGCCGGGTGGCAATTTTTTCTTCACCGTCGTAACCCACAGACGCCAGCCGATATTTTCCGACGACTATGCCGTACAGGTACTGCGAGAGTCATTCCTATACGCACAGAAAAGAAAACCGTTCAATATTCTCGCGGCGGTAATTATGCCCGACCACCTGCATTGCATCTGGACGCTGCCGAATGATGACGCCGATTACTCCACTCGCTGGCAGCTGCTAAAAACGCATGCCACCCGAAAACTTAAGCGCAGGCCACTCTGGCAGAATCGGTTTTGGGAGCATGCCATACGCGATGAGAATGACTTGCACCGGCATTTGGACTACATCCATTTCAACCCGGTGAAGCACGGGTACGTGAGCAAGCCGGCGGATTGGCCTTGGAGTAGTTTCCGACGTTTCGTCGAGCGAGGGTATTATCCTGTGGATTGGGGCCAAATGCAGCCGGAATCGACACGCGGTTTGGTATTGGAGTAAACGCCGGCAACGCTTCGCTTATGCCGGCCTACTATAGAGTTCGACGGTAGGCCGGTATAAGCGAAGCGTTGCCGGTTCAACCACTGCCATTGTCTTCCCGCATGGCTCGACTATAACTATTAGACCCCCCCCTTTTTAGGAGCCGCCGCCATGCAGTGTCCCAAGTGCAATTCACTGATGAATCCGGTGGTGTTCGACAGTATCGAGGTGGATCAGTGCAGCCACTGCGAGGGCCTTTGGTTCGATATTCTCGAGCACGAGGATCTTAAAAAGGTCGCGGGCGCTGAGGCCATCGATACTGGCGACCCGAAAAAAGGGGCGGAATACAACAAGGTGGATCACTACCCCTGCCCACGCTGCAGTGGCGGCATGGTCCGCATGGTGGATCGCGAGCACCCCCATGTGTGGTACGAGCTGTGTCACAGTTGCCAGGGGGCTTTCTTCGATGCCGGCGAGTTCCGGGATTTCAAGCAGGGCTCGTTTACGGGCTTTTTGAAGGACCTGTTTGCGGGCGAGCGTAGCTAGCGGGCATCGGGTGATCAATTGGAAAATTTGCCAGCCATTGTGCGAATAAATTCGCACCTACAGGGGGCTTTGCCAGCCGCTCACTGAGCAGGCCCCACTCACTTACCTATTTTTCCTTCTGCAAATCCGCCACCACCGTCATCAGAAAACGGGTGGCCTCGCCGCCGGTAACGGCGCGGTGATCAAAGGTCAGCGACAGCGGCAGCACCGGCCGCACCGCCGGCTTGCCCTTCACCGCTGCCACCTGATCGCGCAGCCGTCCGGCGCCGAGTATGGCCACGGTGGGCGGCACCACGATGGGGTCGGAGTAGCGGCCACCAAACACGCCGTAATTGGACAGGGTGATGGTGTAGCCGCGCATCTCTTCCGGCGGGATTTTGCGCGCGCGTACGTCGGCCTTAATCCGCTCAAGCGCCCGGCGCAGGTCCTCAGCGTCGCGGCCCGCGACGTCGCGCAGCACCGGCACAAACAAGCCCTCGGGCGTGTCCACCGCGATGCCCAGGTCGATCTTTTTCAGCAAACGGCGGCCGATGGCGTGGCTGTCATACCAGGCGTTGAGCGCCGGTTCGGCCTGCACCGCCGCTACCAGCGCCCGCACCAGGCGAATGCTGATGTCGCCGCCGGGGTACCACTCCCCCAGGTCGGCGTCTTCGGTGACAGTCACCGGCACCACCTCGGCGTGGGCCTGACTCATGCTGCGGGCCATGGCGCGGCGCGGACCGCGCAGCAGCTCCATGGGACCGACGTCCTCGAGAATTCTGGCCACCCGCTCCACGTCGCGGGTGGTGATCAAACCGTCGGGGCCGGTGGGGGTGACCATAGTCAGCTCCACCTCCAGCCGCCGCGCCAGTGCCCGCACCGCCGGTGTGGCCTTGATGCCGCCCTTGGCGCTGCTGACCGATTCCGCCTCGTCGCGCAGCACGCCGCCGCCACTCTGCATTTCGCCAACCACGGTGCCGGTATCGGCGCGGCTGCCCTTTTCCTCAGCTTCCGGCTCTGCCTCACCCTCGCCGACAAAACCCAGCAGTGGCGAGCCCACCGGCACGATGGCGTTCACCGCCGCGTGCAGCTTTTCCACGCGTCCATCCCAGGGCGCTGGGATATCGACGATGGCCTTGGCGGTCTCCACCGACACCATGGGCCCGCCGGTTTTGACGCTGTCGCCCTCTGCCACATGCCACTCGCGGATTTCCGCCTCGGCCAGGCCCTCCCCCAAATCGGGTAAGCAGAAGACTTTCATGCGTACTCCAGGGTTTTCTTGGCGGCGGCCACAATCTGCGGCACACCCGGCAGGTAATTGGATTCATAGCGAAACAGCGGCATCACGGTGTCGAAGCCGGTCACCCGCTGCACCGGAGCCAGCAGGCTGAGCAGGCCCTCGTCGGCCAGATTGGCAGCGATTTCGGCGCCGAAACCGGCAGTGCGTGCCGCCTCGTGCACGATCACACAGCGACCGGTCTTGGCCACCGATTCCAGAATAGTGCCCATATCCAGTGGCTTGAGGGTGACCACATCGATCACCTCGGCACTGATGCCCTCGCTCGCCAGCTGCTCCGCGGCCTGCTGGGTCTCGTGAATCAGCGCTCCCCAGCTCACCAAAGTGACGTCGCTGCCGCCGCGCAGCACAAAACACACATCCAGCGGCAGCGCCTCGCCGTTGTCCGGCACCTCCTGGGTCACCAGCCGGTAGATGCGCTTGGGCTCCAGAAACAGCACCGGGTCGGGGTCGCGGATGGCTGCCAGCAACAGCCCGTAGGCCCGCGCCGGCGACGACGGTATCACCACCCGCAGCCCGGGAATGTGGGCAAACATGGCCTCGGTGCTCTCAGAGTGATGCTCGGGGGCGTGAATGCCACCCCCGAAAGGGGCACGCAGTACCAGTGGGCAAGTCAGGCGGCCGCGGGTGCGATTGCGCAGCCGGGCGGCGTGGCTGAGCAGCTGGTCGAGAGTGGGATAGATAAAGCCCATAAACTGGATCTCGGCCACCGGCCGCAGCCCCTGGGCGGCCAGGCCCACCGCCATGCCGGCAATCAATCCCTCAGCCAACGGGGTGTCGCGCACCCGTTCGGGGCCGAAGCGCTCCATCAATCCTACGGTGGCGCGAAACACACCGCCGTTGGCGGCGACGTCTTCACCGAATATCAGCACGTTTTCATCCGCCGCCATTTCATAGGCCAGCGCCTGGTTGACGGCCTCTACCAGGGTGACTTCAGCCATGATCACCCCGCCCCGCCGCTTGCTCGCGCTGCGATTCGTAGGCCGCGGGCAGCTCGGCGTACAGAT
>JBFHRT010000235.1:0-4230 GCA_041591575.1 Spongiibacteraceae bacterium | reverse complement strand
GTGCACGCTCATGCCGTAGCGGGCGTTGACCTGGGCCAGTGCGACGCCGTCCACCTCACCGCCGCTGCTAGCATCCCCCAGCAACGCCTCGGCGAACAGCGCATACAGCGGCAGCTGCGGCTCCAGCAGCTTGTCGGCATTGAGCTTGTTGGCCTGCACCAGGCCGGTCTTGTAATCGATGATCAGGCGCGCATCGCCGATGCGGTCGATGCGGTCCACCCGCAGCTGCAGCGGGATGCCGAAGGCGTCGCAGCGCCCGGCCTGTTCGGTGGCCTCCACTACAAAGGCCTCGCTGCGCTCACGCTCAAAGGCCAGCCACTGGCGCAGCAGGCCCTGCAGCCGGCGGCGCTCGATGCGCAACAGTTCCTCACCACAGTGGCCGCCGCTGGCGGTGGCGCGCTCGATACAGTCTGCCAGCAGCGCCTCCAGTTCACCCTGCCCCAGCGCCGCCAGGCCCTGACTGTCTTTGACCTGCTGCCAGAACAATTCCAGCGCGGCGTGCACCCAGGCGCCCTGGGTGGCGGGGTCCAGGCCCTCCACCGGCTGTGGAAAGGGACGGATACCCAGGCGGTACTTGAGAAAGGCCAGCAGCGGGCTGGCGGCAAAGTCGCGGAACAGGCCGCTGCCGCCGCGCAGGCGCTCGCGCTCGGCGGCGCTCACCGCGCGCACCGTATCGCTAACCGGCCAGCTCAGTTCGCCGGCCAGGGCAAAGCCGGGGCGCCAGTCGCCCTGCTCCAGTGGCGGGCAGTCCCAGTCCAGCAGCGCGCAGCGCCCCTGCTCGACGCCATCGGCACTGTGCGCGGGGCAGGACAGCACCAGCGCCGGCGCCGAGGCCAGCAGCGCCTGCAGCGCGGCGCGGTCGCGGCGCAGACAGTCGGCAGCATCGACCCGCGGCACCTCCGCCTCGCGGCAGGCCTCGCGCGGCAGAAACGGCGACGGCTCCGGCGGTCGCGGCAGGCTGGCGTCGCTCAGGCCCAGCAGCCACAGCTGATCAAAGTGTTGGCCCTGGGCCTCGTCCAGCGATAGCAGCACGAGGGGCGGCGGCGCCTCGCGGCGCAGCTCGAAGCGCTTGCCCTGCAGGATGTGCTGCAGCCAGAACAGCGCGCCGCCGCGATTCACCGCACCGAGCTGGCGGTCCATGGCCCGTAGGGTGTCCATCACCTGGCTAAAGCCGCGGCGGCACTGGTCCACCACCGGGTCGCCGGGCTCGCGATTGGGCCAGCCGCTGGCCAGCAGCTCGGCGTCAAAGCGGCGCACCCAGGTCGAGGGCAACTCGCGGCCACCGTGCTGTCCGGCGGCCTCCTGCAGACGCTGCAGGAAATCGGCGCCCGCAGCGCCGGTGTGGCGGCGCGCGCGGTACAGGGCCTCGCGCAGGCTCACCCGCCCCGGCAGCTGCTCGCGCCAGTACCAGTCCAGCTCGGCGCGCTCACCGCGGCGCGGCTCGGCGTCACTGACGAAGGGGCTGCGCAGCACCCGGCTCAGCTGCTCCAGCGGCACCGGCCCGCCCGGCAGTTGCAGCAGATCCAGAGCGCTGGCGATCACCGGGTAGTCGGCCAGGCGGCCGCCGCCGCTGACCCAGGGCTCCACCGGATAGCCCTCGCCCGCCGGGACATCACCGGCGGCCGGAAACAGGGCGTAGGGATAAACCTGCCGCGCCAGCGCCCGCCGCAGCGGCGCCTCGTAGCTGGCCATGTCCACTGCCACCAAGCCGATGCGCGGCGGTCGCTCGCCGGCGTCGCGCAGCAGAGCGGCCGCCCAGCAGGCGGCGGCATCGACCTCGGCGGCAACAGTGTCGGCAGCGTGCCGGCGGCGCTCACCCGGCGCTGCCGGCTCCTCGGCCAGCGCCGACAGCGTCACCCCGGCCTCGGCGCAGGCCTGCAGCAGCGCCTGCTCCGCCGGGCACAGCTCCAGCTCTTCGGTCAGCACCAACAGCTCAGGCAGCTCGAGGGCACCGGCCTGCAGCGCCTCGGTCAGCGCCTGCGGCAGCTGCGCCGCGCTCAGCGCGCCCTGCTCTGCCAGCTGCGTCTGCAACTCGGCCCGCCACTGGGCGAAGGCCTGCCACTCGGGCTGGGCCGGCGGCGGGCTGGGCAATCGGTAGCGCTCGGCGGTGTCGAAGGCGTCGACAAAACGGCGGGCAATGGCCAGGCTGTTGAGCACGGTGTCGGGCAGCAGCCCGCTGGCCTCGATCCGCTGCCGCGCCAGCGCCAGCAGCTGCACCGGCCGCAGTACCTGGGCGCAGGGAAAACTGGCGTCCCACAGCGACACCAGCCACTGCGCCAGCGGCAGCACCTGGACCTGCTCCAGGTAGGCGTCGGCCTGGTCTTGCTGGTAAGCGAGCACTTGCTCGCGATAGCGGGCAGCGGCGGCCTCGGAGGCGGCCAGCAGTACGGTGGGGCGCTGCTGCGCCAGCAGCGCGTCAAGGGGAAGTCCGTGATTTGCAGATGCAGGCACTGGGATGCGTCGCCGTGTCAGAGCAGGGAAAGAGTGGAGGCATAATGCCTGAAAATTGCTGTGCCGCCCACCGTAGCGCAATTGGCGGCCAACAGCACCGAATAGCCTAAAACATCTTTTATCTGCCGGGATTTTCGGGGCTGTACGCAAGCACCCGGCCGGCGCCTGGTAGGTATATCTACGTATAGCAGCCATCGGCGACGACCTTTTCTATGACACTAAATTGACGTAACGGTCACGTTTTTAGAGCGAATGCTTTGCAATAGTAACTAGCAGCCGTTAGTTTTGGCGACTGGAACCCGCCATTGAGCGACCCTGTCAGGATGACGCCACAGCCCGACATTTCGGGCCAGACCTGGAGGAGAGTCTATGCTGGGGGAGAAAAAGCCGCGCCGACTGCACACCGTGCTGGAGGCCCGTGTCGCCCTGGAGGCGGCACTGCATTTCGGCACCAAACCACTGCACCGCTTTCTGCCGCAAGGCGACCACCACCCGGTACTGGTGATACCGGCCTTTATGTCCAGCGACGGCCTTACCGCCCAGTTCCGGCAATCGCTGGATGCGCTGGGCTACGACAGCTACGGCTGGGAGCTTGGCATCAATTCGGGTATCCGCGCGACCTATCTCAAGCAGCTCGAGCTGCAGCTAAAGGAAATCGTACTGCAGCGCGGGCAGCCGGTGTCGATCATCGGCTGGAGTCTGGGTGGGCTGTACGCCCGCGCCCTGGCCAACCAGTTTCCCGACTGCGTGCGCCAGGTGATCACCCTGGGCTCGCCTTTTGCCATTCCCAGCACCGAGATGCAGGGCGTAAACAAGGGCATCGCCAAGCTCTACAGCGTGTTCAACGACCTGGAAGACCCGATGCTGGAGACGCCTGAGCTGTGGCAACAGACACCGCCAGTGCCCTTTACCGGTATTTACACCGAGTCTGACGGCATCATCCACTGGCACTACTGCCTGGACCGCCACAGTGAACGCAGCCAGAACATCCGCGTGCTGGGCAGCCATGTCGGTCTCACCCACAACCCGCTGGTGCTGTACCTGGTGGCCGAGCGCCTACAGTATCGCGCCAAGCACTGGCGGCCGTTTGCGCCCAAGGGCTGGCAGAAGCTGTTGTTTAGTGGCACCTGTGCCAGCGAGATTGACGGCGCCGATCTGACCGATCTGGTTGCCGATGGGGTGACGGTTTCGGGGTAATAGGGCGGCTGGCCTCACCCGGCCCTCTGCATGCCGGAGGAAGATTGCCGCGTCGCGGGACCGCTGAATAGCGCGGTCCCACTCCTCGCAATGACGGGGGAATTATCCGGTATCGAAACCCCCGTCATCGCGGACCCACAGCGCTTCACAGGGCCTGCCTGAGGCCCCAAAAACGGTGCCACTCCGTAACTATCCGAATAATTCCGTCATCGCGAGGAGCGCAGCGACGCGGCGATCTCCGTCAGGCCTCTGCCACTCTGGATGAGATTGCCGCGTCACCGTGCCGCAGATAAGCGCGGCACGGCTCCTCGCAATGACGGCACAAATTTTCGCAGGGTGCGCCGTGCGCACCGTGTTTAGCGTCCAACTTCAGACTTCCGAGAGCCTGCCCCGCTAGCGAAGCGAGTGCTGTGGGTACGTCCGACCGTCTTTCAGCATCTCCCGTCTCCCGTCCAGCGTCTCGCGTTAGTCTTCTATCAACACCACCGACTGCATCGCCGTGGCGCGGGCCAGCAGCCGTTCCTGCTCGTCGTAGAAGCTGCCCTCCACGTGCACCAGGCTGCGGCTGCGGCTGATCACCTG
>JBFHRT010000234.1:0-4235 GCA_041591575.1 Spongiibacteraceae bacterium | reverse complement strand
GCTTGCTTGGAAAGGACAGCCAGCCTTCCCCTGCGCAAGCCGCCTTGCGCTAGCGCCTGTCAGGTTGCGCAGAGGCCACTCCCAATTAATAGAGGTGCCCTATGAGCGCCAGACAGCCGATGACCAAGGTGGTATCCATAGCCGAGCTGCGCAAGGCGCGCCAGCGGGAGCGGGCGCGCAGCAGCCTGTGCCGTGAGGGACATCACAAGTGGCAGGTGGTGAAAGAGAGGCAGTTTGACGTGAAGCGGGGTAAGCTGGTTACCCTGTACCGCTGCCAGCGCTGCGGCGCAGAGCGGGTGACCGCCCATTAGAGCGGGCGGTCGGTGTTAGAAGTCGCTGAGTTGTTCGCTGATATCGGCGAGAATGTCGCGGGCCTCGTCGGTGCCTTCCACCGCCTTGATGACCAGGGCGATTCCCAGCAGGTGCTCCAGCAGCACCGATTTCATCGGCAGGTTGTGGCTCTCGGCTTCCGAGCGCAGAAACAAAAATGCTTGGGCGCTGATGTCGTCGATGATGGCTTGCTGAGAGGCATCGCGGTACTGGCGAATGTCGATGACCTTGTCTTCTGCTCTCATGTCCCTGCTCCAGTTCTTGGTGATCCTTGCAACCGAGTATAGGGAGCCGCGACGGGGCTGAAACTAGGTAATTACCCGTAGTAATATTGCGTTTTTTTTAAGCTAAGTTACCGAAATCATTAGCTAATTTGGAATTGCATTTTTCATGACCGACCTTATCAACATCTCCCCCGAGGGCCAGGAGCAGGTATCGCTCAAGGCCTATACCGAGAAGGCCTACCTCGACTATTCCATGTACGTCATTCTCGACCGCGCGCTGCCCAATATTGCCGACGGTCTCAAGCCGGTGCAGCGCCGCATCATCTACGCCATGAGCGAGCTGGCGCTCAAGGCCAGCGCCAAGCCCAAGAAATCGGCGCGCACGGTGGGTGATGTTATCGGTAAATTCCACCCCCACGGCGACAGTGCCGCCTACGAGGCCATGGTGCTGATGGCCCAGCCCTTCTCCTACCGCTACCCGCTGGTGGACGGTCACGGCAACTGGGGTTCGCCCGACGACCCCAAGAGCTTCGCCGCCATGCGTTACACCGAGGCGCGATTGACACCCTTCGCCGAGGTGCTGCTCAAGGAACTGGGTCAGGGCACGGTGGACTGGGTGCCCAATTTCGACGGCACCCTGGAGGAGCCGCAGGTATTGCCGGCGCAGGTGCCGGCGGTGCTGCTCAACGGCACCACTGGCATCGCGGTGGGCATGGCCACCGATATTCCGCCGCACAACCTGCGCGAGGTGGTCAGCGCCTGTATTCACTTGTTAGATGAGCCGAAGGCGACGGTGGCCGAGCTCTGCGAGCACGTGAAGGGGCCGGACTTTCCCACCGACGCCGAGGTCATCACTCCGGCCGACGAGCTGCGCAAGATCTACGAGACCGGCCGCGGCTCGCTGCGCATGCGCGCCCTGTGGCAGCGCGAGGGCGGTGACGTGGTGGTGACAGCGCTGCCCCACCAGGCCTCGGGCAACAAGGTGCTGGAACAGATCGCCCAGCAGATGCAGGCCAAGAAGCTACCGATGGTGGCCGACCTGCGCGACGAGTCCGACCACGAGCACCCGACGCGGCTGGTGATTGTGCCGCGCTCCAATCGCGTCGATGTCGACGCGCTGATGGCGCACCTGTTCGCCACTACCGATCTGGAAAAGAGCTACCGCGTCAATCTCAATATGATCGGCATCGACGGGCGCCCGCAGGTGAAGTCGCTGCAGATGATTCTCAAGGAGTGGCTGGAGTTCCGCAGCGCCACCACCCGCCGCCGCCTGGAGTACCGTCTGGACAAGGTGCTCAAGCGCCTGCACCTGTTGGACGGCCTGCTGATTGCCTTCCTCAATATCGACGAGGTGATCCACATCATCCGCACCGAGGACCAGCCCAAGGCGGTGCTGATGGAGCGCTTCGCCCTCAGCGAAGCCCAGGCCGACTACATCCTCGACACTCGCCTGCGTCAGCTGGCGCGCCTTGAGGAAATGAAGATCCGCGGCGAGCAGGAAGAGCTGGCCGCCGAGCGCGACAAACTGGAGCAGACCCTGGGCTCGCCGCGGCGGATGAAGACCCTGCTGCGCAAGGAGCTGCTGGCGGCGGCCGAGGAATACGGCGACGAGCGCCGCTCACCGCTGGTAGCGCGGGCCGAGGCGCGCGCTTTCTCCGAGGAGGAGCTGGTGTCGGCGGAGCCGGTCACCGTGGTGCTGTCCGAGAAAGGCTGGATTCGCGCCGCCAAGGGCCACGAGGTCGACGCCGAGGCGCTGAACTACAAGTCTGGCGACAAGTTCAAACTGGCGGCACCGGGGCGCAGCAACCAGCCGCTGGTGGTGCTAGACAGCAGCGGTCGCGCCTACACCCTGGCCACCCACAGCCTGCCCTCGGCGCGGGGCCAGGGCGAGCCGCTCACCGGCCGCATCAATCCGCCCTCCGGCGCCAGTTTCGAAGGCCTGTTGCTGGGTCCCGAGGATCAGCGCTACCTGCTGGCCAGCGACGCCGGCTACGGTTTTGTCGCCAAGCTCGGTGATCTGCACAGCAAGAACCGCTCGGGCAAGGCGGTGCTGAGCCTGCCCAAGGGCGCGCGGGTACTGCCACCGGTGGCGCTGCCGGCGGAGAATGCTGATGGCCAGCCAGTGCAGGTGGTGGCGGTGACCAACGAGGGCCGGTTGCTGGTGTTCCCGCTGGCGGAGCTGCCGCAGATGGCCCGCGGCAAGGGCAACAAGATGATCGGCGTGCCCGGTGCGCGGGTGGCTGCGCGCGAGGAGTTCGTGGTGGCGGTGCGAGCGATGACCGAGAGCGACAGCCTGCGGGTGTACTCCGGCAAGCGCCACCTCAACCTCAAGTTCCGCGAGCTGGAGCACTACCTGGGTGAACGCGGTCGCCGCGGTCACAAGTTGCCGCGGGGCTTCCAGAAGGTGGATGCGCTGGAGATTGTGTAAAAAGCGGTCGGACGTCTGAGGTCGGACGTCTGACGCTAACAGCGGTGCGCGCGGCTCAGCCTGCGCGGTTGGTGTAGCCAGTGCCGCTCTAGGTGCGGATTTATCCGCACAGTGTCGTTAATGCGGTGGTGGTTGTGCGGATAAATCCGCACCTACACTACTAGCGTCTAGCTTCTCGCCTTCAGTCCTCGCCGTTCTCAGCAAAGGCCGCCCGCAGTCTGGCCAGCTGCCGCGCCAGCAGCGCGTCGTAGGGCGGCAGGATCTCGGTTACCTGGCTGCCTTCCACCTCCGCCCAGTGCTGGAGCCGCTCGCGCTGCTCGGCCGGCAGCTGCAGCTGGGTGCGGCCGTCGTTGCCGGCGGCGTGCAGGGTCTGTGCCAGCTGCGCCTCTGCCGCCTGCAGCTGCCAGGTATTGCCCTGGCGGCGCAGCAGGCCCAGATAGCTGACGGCACCCAGTTCTTCACCCAGCGACTGCAGCAGCTGGGCGCTGCACAGCGCCCGGAACAGGGCGTCGTCGGCACCGGGCAGTTCGGCAAAGCGCAGGCTGAGGCCGTCGCCGCGATACAGTTTCAGTTCGCCGTGATAGAGCTGGGCCACCGCCGCCGCCTGCCGGTAGCTGGTGGCCAGTCGCTGGTCCAGCTGTGCCTGCCCCCACTGTTGCGACAGCCGGCCAAAGGCTTGCCAGCGGATGTGCAGTAGCACCCAGTCGGCCTGCTGTTCTGCGCTGTCATAGCTGGGCGTCGGCGGCCGGTGCACGCCGTGCAGCAGCTCGCCGAGGCTGTCGGCGGCGGGATAGGGCGGCGCCTCGGTTTCGGCCAGCGGCTGCAGCAAGCGCGTGCGCGCGCCGCGCAGCCATTCGTCCAGTCGCGCCGCCGGCACCGCCACCAGCGCCGAGGCCAGGCCGGTGAGCACCGCGGTGAGCAGGAACAGCTGCCAGCCCAGCATGCGCACCTCATTGCGCAGTGATTCGCCGTCCAGGCTGATCTGTGCCAGCCCGGCGATCTCCGGGCCCAGGGTGATGTCGGCGCTGACGGCGGGGCCGGGGCGGCCGCGCTCACCGGACTCGACGATGGGCTGGTGATCGGCGTCGAGGATGGCGCCGTGGGCCACCAGTGGGTTGTCGGTGTGGCTGCGCAGGATCGACTGCAGGCTGACCCGGTCCTGGCGCAGCATGGGCTGTTGCGCCTGCAGTGCCAGCTGGGCAATCCACTGGCGGCCGAACAGGTCGGCCGACTGCTGCAGTAGCAGGCCGCTG
>JBFHRT010000233.1:0-4261 GCA_041591575.1 Spongiibacteraceae bacterium | reverse complement strand
TATTTGGGGCGGGGTGATGTCAGCGCCGCTCCAGCAGCGGCTGCGGTTGCAGCTCGGCGCTTTTGTCACCGTCGCTGAGCCAGAGGCTGCCGCCGTCGATGCTGCACTGCAGGCGCATGCTGCGGTCCACCAGCGCCAGCAGGGCATTGCTTTCCTCGGCGGCCACCTGCAGCACGCTGAGGTTGCTGTGGCGGCCCAGTTGCCCGCCAATGCCCTGCCACCAGATGTCGGCACTGCGGCCGCCATAGCACAGCACCGTCACCCGCTGGGCGCGACCGCAGGCCTGGCGGATGCGGCGTTCGTCGGGCTGGCCCAGCTCAATCCAGTGGGCGATGTCGCCGCCCGCGGTCTTCTGCCACAGGTCGGGCTCGTCGTCGCTGCTGAGGCCGCGGGTGAATTCCAGCTCGGGGTCGGCGAACAGGGCGAAAGCGGCAAGCCGCAGCATCATGCGCTCGTCGGTTTCCGAGGGGTGGCGAGCGACGGTGAGATTGTGGGTGGCGTAGTAGTGGCGGTCGAGATCGCTGATCTGTAGTTCCGCTTTGAAGATGGTTGCCTTAAGGGCCATAGCAGTTCCTGGGTGGGAGGGGCCGCCGACTCTAGCTGCTAGCCGGGCCGGCGGCGTGCGACCGCGGTCAGCGGCCCAGTTGTTTCAGCAGCGCCTTGAGGGCGTCGCGGCGGCTGCCGATGGCGCTGCCGAAGCCATCCAGCGCACCGCCGCGGCCGGACAGCGCCGACAGCTCGGGCCCCAGTGCGGCGGCCAGCTTCTGCTCCAGCTCGCCCTGTTGCTCCGCCACTTTGGCCTTGAACTCGGCGCCCAGTGCCTGACCCAGCGCCTTGTCCAGGCTCGATTTCATGCCCAGCTCGGGTTTGTCGAGGCTGCCGCCGATATCGAGGTCGAGATCAAATTCGCTGACCGCGCTCAGCGCCCGTGCCAGGGTTTTGCTGCTGCTGGAGGCGTCGTCGCCGGCATTGACCGCGAGCTTGGCCTGGCGCACCAGGCTGTCGATATTGGCGTCCAGCGCATCGCCGTTCAGCGCCAGCTTGCCGCTGACATTGGCCAGGCCCTGCTGCAGCTGCACCGGCAGCTCGGCGCTGTCTGACAGGGTCAGCGCGGACAGCGCCAGTTGCTTCAGGTCGAAGTTGAGGCTGTCAGCGGCGCGCTCGCCGCGGCGGTCGAACAGACCGTCGATGTTGAGGGCGGCGCCGCTGTCGGCACTGCCGGCCAGTTTCAGGGTCAGCGGTTTGCCCCACAGCGCCTGCTCGCCGGTGACATCGCGCAGTTCGCCGGCAAAGGCGATGGGCTGGCCGGCGATGCTGGCGATGCCATCGAGGCTGGCGCGCTTGATCAGGAAATCGGGCAGTGGCTGCGCCTCGGCGAAGCGCACATCCAGGCCCTGGCCGCGCGGCGCCTTGGCGGGCTCGTCGGCTTTGGGCGCGCTGCTGCCACCGCCGAGCTGGCCGGCGCTGGCGCGGTAGAGGCTGATGCCGCGCTGCAGCCAGGTGGCGGCTTCGTCGCCCAGCAGGCTGCGGATCATGCCGTCGACGCCGCCATCGAGGCCGACCCCGGCGAGCAGGCGCTTGGCCTCCTCGGCGGGCAGGCTGGCGGCGCGCTGGCTCAGCGCCTTGACCTTGGCGGTGTCAGTTTTCAGTTGTTCGTCGGCGCCTTTGAGCTGGTCGAGGTCGCTGTCGATGTCTTTTTTCAGCTCGCGCAGGCCGCTCAGTTTCTGCAGGGCGTTGGCGTCTTTGAGCTCATCCCAGCGCTTTTTGTAGGCGGCCAGCTCGGCGTCGCCGGGCAGGGCATCGATGCGCTGCTGCCAGCCGGCCTCGATGGCGGCAATTTCGGCCTCGGCGGCGCTGATCTCGGCAGCCACCCGTGCCTTTTCCTCGGCCACCAGGGCGTCGGTATCGGGCAGGTTGAGGCCGGGCAGGGCGAAGCTGCTGTCCTTACCCTCGTCGTCATCGCTACCGCCAAACAGGCGGCCGTCAATGGCGCCGCTGCTTTTGCGCTCGGTATAGAACTGCAGGCCGCTGGCGGTCATTTCCTCGGCGATGAACTGGCGGCGCAGCAGCGCGATGCCGTCCAGGGCGAAGGCGATGCGCTCGCTCTGCAGCAGGTTCTGCATCGGCTCTTCGGGGTTGGTGACCTGCAGGCCGCTGAGGGTTAACCCCGCCGGCGACAGGCTCAGCTCGGCGCTGTCCAGTTCGACCTTGGCGCCGACGATCTGGGTGCCGGTGAACTCGAAGGTCTTCTCGACGATGACGTCGGTAAAGAGCCAGCACAGGGCGGTGATGGCGGCAAATAGCCCCAGTCCCCACCAGCGAATCCATTTATGCATTGTTTTCTCCTAACCATCAGCGCGCTTGCGCCGTATCCGTAGGGTGCGCCGCGCGCACCGATGAGCCCAGGTGATAGCGTGCCGCTACGCTTCCTGCGCGTAAGTCTCGAAGCGCAGGTTTCGATATAGGCCAAGTTCTTGTGTGTTTATCACATCTGCCGCCAATCAGTTTTCGCCCTCTCGGGCGAGTGACGTTGAGTCGGTCTGTGGCCCCTCATCTGTAGAGGCATCAGAAAGACCCGTCATCGCGAGGAGCGCAGCGACGTGGCGATCTCGATCCGGCCACTGCCATTCTGCTTGAGATTGCCGCGTCGCCGGCCCGCGCGGAGCGCGGTCCGCCTCCTCGCAATGACGAGGTATATCGAACAAAGCTGCGCCGTGCGCACCGCTTTTCGCTTCAGACATCCGACTTCAGACGTCCGACCGCCTTCCAGCGTCTCCCGTCCAGCGTCTAGCCGTTCAGCGAGCTGTAAATGCCAAACAGCTTGCTGCCCTTGAGCATCAGCCCCAGCCGCGAGTTCATCACCCGCTCGCGCAGCCGTTCGCGGTAGTTGCGCACCGCGTAAACGCAGGCGAAAAACAGCGGCAGTGCCAGCAGCGCAGACAGTGCCACACTGCCCAGCACCAGGCTGTTGTTGAAGGCCAGCAGCCGCCACAGCGGGATGTTGTACAGCGCCGTCCACAGCGGTTCCAGCGACGCGTTCTGCAGCAGTGCCAGGCCCAGTTGGTGCGACAGCGGGTCCAGGGCGTAGGCGAGGCCGGAGAACAGCAGAAAGCTGAGCAGGAACAGGCTGAGGTTGACCCGCAGCCACAGCACCAGCAACAGCAGCAGGGCGTTGTGCACCGACAGCAGCGGCGACAGCCCGATAAAGGCGGCCAGCACCACTGCCGCGGCGATCTGCGCGGGGTTGTCGTCGGAGTTCAGTACCTTGAGTAGTTTTGCCAGCACGGTCAGCACGGTGGTTTCCTTGCGGTTATTTTTTTGTGCGCACGGCTAAAGGAATTAGCAGGGGCACCTTAATGCAAGCGGCGGGTGCTCGCCAAGCCCATAGCGGCGAGTGGGCCTGTAAAAAATTAACGTTTCGGGGTTTCGCGCCAGTGCAGGGTGAGCAGTGATTGCTCGCTGTTGGCGGACAGGCTCAGGCGCAGCTCGCGGCCCTGCCGCTCCAGCACCCGGGCGCGGCCGATGCCGGCCACGGTGACGCGGTCGCCGGCGGCGATGGCGGGTTGGCGCCCGGCGGGCAGCCGCAGCCGCAGCGAGCCGTCGCGGTGCTCGCTATTGTCGAGACGCTGGCAGCTAAGCGTCGCCGTTGCCGCCGGCCGCGGCAGTGGCCCCAGCTGCAGGTTGCTGGCGGGACAGGCGGTGCACAGGGGGATGGCGCCGCCACTGCGGGCCTGGCCGGCGATGCGCACCTTGCCGCCCAGCAGCGCGGTGTCGCAGAGGCCGCAGTTGCCGTTGCGGCAGCTGTGCCTGACGGAAATGTGCTGAGCGGCCAGCTGCTCCAGCAGCGGGCGGCGCTCGTCCACCGGCAGCCGCTGCCCGCTCTCCAGCTCGACGCTGAAGTTCACGGCCGCAGCCGGTCGATCAGCGCGGTCAGCGCCAGGCCGCGGTGGCTGATGCGGTTTTTTTCTTCCGGCGTCAGCTCGGCGGAGCTGCAGTCGCGTCCGGGCACGTAGAACAGCGGGTCGTAGCCGAAACCGTTGCTGCCGCGCGGCGCGTCGAGCATGCGCCCGCGCCAGCGGCCCTCGCAGATCAGCGGGCAGGGGTCTTCGGCGTGGCGCAGATAGACCAGGGCGCAGATAAATTCGGCGCCGCGTTCGGCTTCGGGGGTATCGGCCAGCAGTTCCAGCAATTTGGCGTTGTTGTCGGCATCGGAGGCGCCGGCGCCGGCAAAACGCGCCGAGTAGATGCCGGGGCGCCCGCC
>JBFHRT010000232.1:0-4264 GCA_041591575.1 Spongiibacteraceae bacterium | reverse complement strand
GAGACAAAGGTGGGTTCGCCGCCCATGGTCAGGCGCACGTCCATGGCCTGCAGCTGGCTGTCGACCGCATTACCCAGGGCGTTGATACAGGTCCATTGATCGTCGCTATAGGGCTTGGTGACCCGCGGGTCCTCGTGGATACGCTGCACCGTGTTGCTGAAGCTGAAGTCCACTTCGCACTTGTCGGTGGCGCCGGCGATGGGGGCCGCCGAGCTGGGGTGGGGGGTGCAGGCCAGCGGAATGTGGCCCTCTGAGGCCAGCAGGCCGGAGGTGGGGTCCAGTCCCACCCAGCCGGCGCCGGGCAGGTAGACCTCGGTCCAGGCGTGCAGGTCGGTAAAGTCCTGCTCGGGTCCGCTGGGGCCGTCCAGCGCTTTGACGTCGGGGGTGAGCTGCACCAGGTAGCCGGAGACAAAGCGCGAGGCCAGCCCCAGGTGGCGCAGTACTTGCGCCAGCAGCCAGGCGCTGTCGCGGCAGGAGCCACGGGCCCGCTCCAGGGTCTGCTCGCAACTCTGCACCCCGGGCTCCATGCGAATGGTGTAGGCGATATCGTTGTGCAGGCGCCGGTTGAGGCTCACCAGAAAGTCGTTGATGGTCTGCCGGTCGCGATTGACGCCGGCCAGCCAGGCCTGCAGCCGCGGGCCGTTGTCGGTGATCTCCAGATAGGGCTGCAGCTCCTTGCTGAGCGCCTCGCCATAGCGGAAGGGGTAGTACTCGGCATGCTCCTCGACAAAGAAGTCGAAGGGATTGACGGTGACCATCTCGGCGACGACCTCCACGGTCACCGCCAGCTTGCGACACTTGTTGGTAAACACCAGTCGTGCCAGGTAGTTGCCGAACACGTCCTGCTGCCAGTTGATAAAGTGCTCGCCCGGCTCCACCTTGAGCGCGTAGCTGTGGATGGGGGTGCGGGTGTGCGGCGCCGGTCGCAGACGGACAACATGGGGCGACAGCCGCACCAGCCGGTCGAAGCGGTATTCGGTGTGGTGGCGGATAGCAACCCGTAGGCTCATCGGCGGCGCCCCTTAGCTCAGTGCAAACCAGGTGTCGGCTACGGAGCGGTGCATGCCGGCGATGTCCAGCTGCAGCGTGTTCACGTAGTCGGGAAACTGTTCGGCGAGTTGCTCGTAATCGGCGTTCTCGGTGGCGGCGCGCTTGAGGCGGCGCAGCTCGCGCAGCACGCTGCGGTTTTTGGGCAGGCGTTCCACCGCTTCGATCATGTGCTCTAGGCAATAAATGAAAGTGCGCGGAAAGCTGGGGTCTTCGATCAGGTAGCGGGCGACGTCGCTGCCGTTCACCGCGATGCGCAGGCTACGGCGATAGGGTAGGTAGGCGTTGAGTGAGCGCAGCACGTGCCCCCACACCAGCTGCGACAGGTCGGCGCCGGTGTCGCCGCTGGACTCCTGCAGCACCGAGGCGCCGGCATCGAGGATGCGGGTGGTCATGTCGGCGCGTTCCAGATTGCGCCCCAGCACCAGAAATTCCCAGCCGGCGTCGCGGGTCATGGCGCCGTTGAGCAGGCCGTTGATCTGCAGGCAGGCGTGAATGATGTGCTGCAGCACCTCGTGACGCTGGCCGCGGGAAATGGCGTGGTGGGAGTGGTCACGGATATACATGTGCAGCTCGTTGACCAGTTCCCAGGTGTCGGCGGGCACCACGTCGCGGGTGGTGCGCACGTTTTCGCGCAGGCTGCGCATGCACTGCAATACCGAATTGGGGTTGCTGTCGTCGGCGAGCATGAATTTGATCACGTTGCGCTCGTCGCGCAGCTTGTAGCGCTCGTCGAAGGCCTCAGTGGCGCGGTTCAATATCACCAAGTTGTACCAGCTGATGTCGACGCCGCGCGGCAGGTCCAGCAGCAGATTGGTGTAAACGCCCAGCAGGCGCGCGGTGTTCTCCACCCGCTCCAGGTAGCGCGCCACCCAGTAGAGGCGCTCGGCTACGCGCGACAGCATCAGTGCGCCCCCGTGTCGACGATCCAGGTGTCTTTGCTGCCGCCGCCCTGGGAGGAGTTGACCACCAGTGAGCCCTTGCGCAGCGCCACCCGGGTGAGGCCGCCGGTGGTGACCTCGGTGTGCCGCCCCTGCAGGATGAAGGGCCGCAGGTCCAGGTGCCGCGGTTCCAGCTCGCCGTGGCCGATCAGGGTGGGGGCGGTGGACAGACTGATGGTGGGCTGCGCCATGTAATTGCGCGGATTGGCCTGGATGCGCTCGGCAAAGGCACTGCGCTCTTTTTTGGTGGAGTGGGGGCCCACCAGCATGCCGTAGCCGCCGGATTCGTTGGCGGGTTTGACCACCAGTTTGTCGAGGTTGGCGAGCACGTACTCGCGCTGCTCGGGGTCGTGGCAGAGGTAGGACTCAACATTGGGCAGTATCGGCTCCTCCTTCAGGTAGTAGCGGATCATCTCCGGCACGTAGGTGTAGATCACCTTGTCGTCGGCGACGCCGGCGCCAGGGGCGTTGGCGATGGCGACGGAGCCGGCCTTCCAGGCGCGCATCAGCCCGGGCACGCCCAGCACCGATTCCTCGTTGAACACTTCAGGGTCGAGAAACAGGTCGTCGATGCGCCGGTAGATCACGTCTACCCGCTCCAGGCCACCGATAGTGCGCATATACACGCGGTCGTCATCGCCCACCACCAGGTCGGAACCCTCTACCAGCTCGGCGCCCATCTGCTGGGCCAGGAAGGCGTGCTCGAAGTAGGCGGAGTTGTAGATGCCGGGGGTGAGCACCACGATTTCCGGCTGGCGGATGCGGCGCGGCGACAGCGAGGCCAGGGTGTCGAACAGCTTGGCCGGGTAGTCGTCGATCGGCAGGATATAGCCGTCCTCGAACAGCTCCGGCATCACCCGCTTGATGATCTCGCGGTTCTCCAGCATGTAGGACACGCCGGAAGGTACCCGCAGGTTGTCTTCCAGCACATAGAACTGGCCGTCTTTGTCGCGTACCAGGTCGGTGCCACAGATATTGGCCCACACCCCGAAGGGCGGGTTGACGCCGACACACTCCTGGCGAAAGTTGCGCGAGTTTTTCAGCAATTCACTGGGAAAGACCCCATCGGCGACGATCTTCTGATCGTGGTAGACATCGTCGATAAAGCAGTTGAGTGCCTTCAGCCGCTGTTTGAGGCCGGCTTCGGTCTTCTTCCAGTGCTTGGCGGTGATGATGCGGGGGATGATGTCGAAGGGCCAGGCGCGATCGATATTGCCCTCTTCGGTGTACACGGTGAAGGTGACGCCCATCTCCTGCACCGTGGCTTCGGCCATGCGCCGGCGCGCGTCGAGCTCGTCGTCGCTGAGCGAGCGCAGGTAGGACACCAGGCGTTTGGCGGGCAGCCGCGGGTTGCCGCGACGGCTGATCAGCTCGTCGTAGAAGGGGCCGGCTTTGTAGTGCTTCCAGTCTATGCTCATAGAGTTCGCAATCGAAGTGGCCGCGGGCTCGCTTTTCCTCACTATTCTAGTAGAAGGGCGCCAGTCAGCATCGGCGAACCGCCGGCGGCTCCGGGCGTCAAAGCAGTGAGGGAGTTGGCAGACGATAGTCAGTATGGACAACAAACTGGATTTTGCGCGATTTCGGCAGCGGGGCTTTCTTCCCGAGGCCGACCCGCTGCCGGCCTTCCCGCTGGATTCGCCCTACGCAGTGCTGGACGACTGGGGGGTGCAGCTGCCAGCCTGGCTGGAGCAGGCCGATTTCCGGCGCCGCGCCCGAGAACTGGCCGTGCCCGAATGGCGCGAGCCGCTGAGCGCTGACACGCTGCCGATGCTGCGCCTGTACTACCTGCGCGTCGGCTTTCTCGCCTCCGGCTATATCAATCAGGTGGGGCAGGCGCCGGTGGCGCTGCTGCCGGCCAACCTCGCCATGCCGCTGTGTCGCGCCTGCGAGCTGCTGGGACGGCCGCCCATCCTCAGCTACGACGGCTACGCCCTGTACAACTGGCGGCGGCTGGACCCGGCCGGGCCGGTGGCGCTGGGCAATATCGACACGCTGCAGAATTTCGTCACGCTCTACGACGAGCACTGGTTTATCCTGGTCCACGTGGAGATCGAGGCGCTGGCGGCGCAAGCATTGGACGCCATGCTGGAGTTGGCCGACAGCGGCCGCTTCGACGATGCCGGGGCGGTCAACGCCGCGATCACCCGCATCACCGATTCACTGCGGGCACAGCGAACGGTGCTGGCGCGCATCCCCGAAAAAATGTCGCCGGAGCTGTACTACCGCACCTTTCGGCCCTATATCCGTTTCTTCGAAAACGTGGTGTACGAGGGCGT
>JBFHRT010000231.1:0-4291 GCA_041591575.1 Spongiibacteraceae bacterium | reverse complement strand
GGGTCGGACGCTGGGAGTCTGAGGTCGGACGCTTGCGGTGCTGCAGGCGCTGTCGCTGTGGCGGCCAATGTCCGCTAGGGCGAACAGCGCGGGAGAGGGCTGTTGCGTTTCCCGTTTAGCGCCCAGCGAGTTTCACAGGAGAACAGAGCGATGATTACAACGGTCCTGGCGGCCGGCGGCACGGCGCTGGGCCTGTACACCGTTGGCCGCTACCGGCAGCGGCGGCGACAGCTGGCCTTTATCGAGGGCTACAACTTCCACCCGGTGCTGGGCCGCAAGCTGCGCGAGCGCTATCCCCAGCTCAGCGAGGACGATGCCGAGCTTGTAACCCTTCAATAAGATACTGCCGTGTTCAGTCAGTCCAACGGCGGTCCAGTGCGAGGCGTTTTCTTGAGGGCATAGTGGGCCTATGTTGAGAGGAAACAACGAAGCAATGGGCCGCCGTTGGGTTGACCCGAAGGGCGCTACGCAGGCCGCCCCCTGCGGCGTTGCACTGTCTTGACGTAGCCCCACTATGCCTGCGCCAGTGCGTCTTGCAGGGAACGGCCTGCTTATCGCTGAAAACGGCAGTATCTTATTGAAGGGGTACTATGCTGCAGGGCCTGCGTGAGTACTTCCTGTTGTGCCACCGCGCCGGCCAGTGCATGGTGGCCATGCCCTCGCAGGCGGTGGACGTGGTGTGGCACGAGTTCATCCTTTTCACCCGCGCCTATCAGGGCTTCTGCCGCCGCGCCCTGGGCCGTTTTCTGCACCATGTGCCGGCCGAGGCCATGCGCACGCCCACCGACGCCCAGGACGGCATCAAGCGCGCCTGGCGCCTGGCCTGTCACCGCGAGGGGCTGGACCCCAAAACGCCGGAGCGGCTGCCGCTGATATTCGCGCTAGACGCCATGCTTAGGGCCTGCTCACACTATTTGAATCGTCGCTGTTGCAGCTAAAAAAGCACCAATCAAGGAGCGAGTTGCGTAGTTTGGTGGGCCCAAATAAGCGACGAGCAACGCGGAGTGGTGCTTTTTTAGCCGCAACCCGCAGGGCTGGGGCGCTTTTTGCGCCCAGCTGCGTTGTCAGTCGTTTATGTGGGCCCACCACATCGCACTCCTTCCGCCTTGCTGGGCGCAAAAAGTGCCGCCAGCAGCGATGATTCAAATAGTGTGAGCCGGCCCTTATATCCCCGACGGTTTTCGCTACAGCCTGGACTGCCAGAGCCGCCGCGCCGGCAGCGACTACTGCGCCAGCCATATCGGCTGTGGCGGTGGCTGCGCCGGCAGTTCCGGCGGCTGCAGCAGCGACAGTGGCTGCAGTTCCGGCTGCGGCGGTGGCTGCGGTGGCGACTGATAGCGCCAGGCGGTGATAGAAGCAGAGCGGGCAACCGCTGGCGGCGCCCGCGGTGCGCGACTAGGCTGAAAAGGTAGCGGCCGCTCGCCACGGTCGGCGGCGGCACCGGCACCGGGAGCGCACCATGACCCCGAAACAGCTGATCGAATACGCCCGCAGCCACGGTTGTCAGATTGTCGATCTCAAGTTCTGCGACCTGCTGGGGCTGTGGCAGCACTTTTCCATTCCCGCCAGCGAGCTGGAGCCGGGCATGTTCGAAACCGGTCTCGGCTTTGACGGCTCCTCCATCCGCGGCTGGCAGGCCATCCAGGCCTCCGACATGCTGGTGCTACCGGATGCGGCCAGTGCCAAGCTCGACCCCTTCACCGCGGTGCCGACCCTGTCGCTGATCGGCGACATCATCGACCCGGTCACCCGCGCCAACTACAGCCGTGACCCCCGCCATATCGCGCGCAAGGCGGCGGCCTACCTGCGCGCCTCGGGAGTGGCCGATACCGCCCACTTCGGCCCCGAGGCGGAATTTTTTGTGCTGGACGACGTGCGCTACGACCAGAACCAGCGCAGCGCCTATTACTACCTGGATTCGGTGGAGGGGCAGTGGAACAGCGGCCGCGAGGAAGCCCCCAACCTGGGTTACAAGCCGCGCTATAAAGAGGGCTATTTTCCGGTGCCGCCCACCGACAGCCTGCAGGATATCCGCTCCGACATGGTGTGCACCCTGGAGCAGCTGGGGCTGCGGCTGGAAGCCCACCACCACGAGGTGGCCACCGCCGGCCAGTGCGAGATCGACCTGCGCTACCTGCCGCTGGAAGACATGGCCGATGCGATGATGTGGTACAAGTACGTGGTCAAGAACGTGGCGCGGCGCCACGGCAAAACCGCCACCTTTATGCCCAAGCCGGTGTTCGCCGACAACGGCACCGGCATGCACGTGCACCAGAGCCTGTGGCTGGGCGGCGAGCCGCTATTTGCCGGCGACGGCTACGCCGGCCTCAGCCAGCTGGCCATGCACTACATCGGCGGCATTCTCAAGCACGCGCCGGCGCTGGCGGCCTTTACCAACCCCAGCACCAACAGCTACCGGCGGCTGGTGCCGGGCTTCGAGGCGCCGATCAACCTGGCCTATTCCAGCCGCAACCGCTCGGCGGCGGTGCGCATTCCCATGTACCTGGACCAGCCCGCGGCCAAGCGCATCGAAGTGCGTTTCCCCGATCCCAGCTGCAATCCCTACCTGGCCTTCTCCGCCATGCTGATGGCGGGGCTGGACGGCATCGAACACAAGCTGGACCCGGGCGAGCCGCTGGACAAGGACATCTACGCGATGAGCGCGTCAGAGCTGGCGGAAGTGCCCTCCACCCCGGCCAGCCTGGAGCAGGCGTTGAGCTGTCTGCGCGAGGACTGCGAATTCTTGCTGAAAGGCGAGGTCTTTACCGACGACGTGATCGATACCTGGATCGATTACAAGATGGAGCGCGAGGTGTCGGCGCTGCGGCTGCGGCCCCACCCCTATGAGTTTGCGCTGTACTTTGATGCGTAAAACGTTGTCGGCGAGCGTTGCCCGCTGCTGGCGCGGGCTTGCAATTGCTTGGCCGTGGCCTACCTTTAAGGCAGTCGTACCCCATTAGCCAGCAAGGGAGTGCCGGGCGATGAACCTCTCGATACGCAGCCGCACCTGTGTGACGCTCGTCGCATGGGCGGTGGCGCTGTGCTCTGCGTCAGTGGGTCTGCAGGCGCAACAACGGCTGACCTTTTCCATTCGTTTTGAAAACAAGCTGTTTATCAGCACCATCCCGCCTGCCGCCTGTGGGGCGGCGGCAGTACTCGGACCCGGTGCCGGCCGTGTCAGAACGGCGGCCTTTATGACCTTCTGTCAGGCCACCAGTCTTGCCGAGAACCCACCGACCCCGGCCATTGTCGCCCCGCTGGATGCCCGCATACGCGGAGGCATTGACGTGCAGTGGCAGTGCCAGGTCGGCAACCCGATACCGGTAGGGCAGGGCAACATGGCCAGGCTGGCCACTGCGGGCGGCAACGAGGGGCCGCCTGCGCTGGGCATCAAGGGCGTGGTGAATCCCATTGCCACGCGCAACAACATTCTCGCCAATGGCAGTTTCGGCTATGTGTTGTCGGGGCGCCCGAACGCGGTGGTGGAGCCGGCGTTCCAGCTGTTTCGTGCGCGCGCCACCACCGATATCTGGAACCGGGTCACTGGCGTTATCAGCTGTGGCGTCGATACGCGAGGCCTGCCCACAGCAACCGTAAACACCACCTTGTTGGCGACGCTGTTCCCGTCGCACAAACTGTGGTATCGGACGCCCATGGCCGCGCCTGCGCCGATACTGCTGTTCAACATGGCACAGGGCGCCTTCAGCAACTTGTGGTTTCTGCCGCCAGTGCCGGCACCCTGATCGCTGCCGCGTGAGGACAAATCATGACTGACACCCGAATCGCTGCAATATGGTTACTGCTGGCCGCGACGCTGACACTGCCGGCCTGTGGTCGCGACGAAGATCGCAGTGCAAAACCGCCGCCTCCGATCGCCGCGCCGGCGGCGCCCACGCCCTGTACGTTTCAGTTGCCGCAGGCGCCGGAGCCGCCACCGGCCAACTTTGACTGGCGCCCGCTGGCGCAAGACTGGTGTGACCAGCTCGCTGCTTGTGGCTTCAGTCTATCCGACTGCGTAGATCGCTTCGTCGCCATTGCGCAAAACCCGGCAGCGGGCAGCGCCGCCGCGGCGCCTAGCAGCGCCGAGGAAAGCGCCACCGTAGAGCTGGCCAGTGAAGACTCGGAGGAGTATCACGCCGGCACAGTGAGCTGCGGTGTGGAAATGCAGCAACAGCGCGCTGCAGACCGGCCCGGTTGAAACGGCGCGACGGCAGCGCCACTGCCTTTCGGCGCGTGTCAGGGCCGTGGCTGCGGCCCCAACCCCATGCGTTTGCGCTGCGCGTTGATGGAT
>JBFHRT010000230.1:0-4305 GCA_041591575.1 Spongiibacteraceae bacterium | reverse complement strand
GATGGCAACGGGCTGGCCGACAAGGAAGACAGTGAATCCACTAGCGTCACCCTGGAAGAGATTCTCGAGGAATCGCTGGCGCTGCTGGAGGAAGTCAAGAAGCAGGAAGGGATCGACGAAGAAAGTGAGGGCCTGAGTCAGGCGGAGACGGAAGTCGCCGCTGAAGAAGCCGATGCCGAGACTAACGGCAGTACTGAGCCCAGTCAGGGCGATGTGCCTGACGACGTTGGCTCCGAAGGGCTGCAGGCTACGAAGAGCTTTGTACAGCAGGTTCGCGACCTGGCCAATGCCGGTATGATCACTGAGAATCAGGAGGCCTTTGCCGACCAGGTAGAGCTCGCTGCCGATGCGGTATCTGGCGACATGGAGCCGGTTACCGAGGGGCTCAGCCAGGGCCTTAACGCCATCGCCTACGCCTGGGAAGCCTATCAGGATGCGGTGGACAATGACGAAACCCCGCCGACCAGCCATGAGCAGGAAGGCGTGATCGTTAGCATCAGCAACAGCGGCGGCGTGACCAGCTACAGCGTCGATCAAGACGTCGTGGTCACTGTCGAAGAAGAGGACGAATTTGGCCAGTTGCAGCTGCGTGAAGTTACGGTCTCGCTGAATCTGTCTGCCCAAGATGGCGGAAGCATGGAGTATTCCGACGAGCTGAATGCCGACTCTACCGAGGAAGCATGGAGTGGTACGGAAAGTGTTTCGGTCTCGTTGAGTCTGGCTATGTCAGGCAGCGCGTCCACCGAACAGCTGGCGCTGGAAATTGCCGACAGCTCTTCCTTTAGCGGCAGCTTCGAGTCTAGTGAAGACTACGACGAGACCAACACTGGGTCCGGTTATTCTGGAGACTGGGAGGGTTCTGCTCGCCTGACGGATCTAAATGCCAGTCTGCAGGTTGTACTGCGTCAGCTGCAACCGCTGGAAGAGGGGGAGCCGACGGTTTCCTTCACCGGTCGCCTGGCGCTGGGTGTGGATCTGGCCACACTGGCTTGGGACAATGACGATGCAGCGAACTGGGGGGGCTCGGGTTGGAGTTACTCCGATAATACTGAAGAGTCCGTCAGTATCGATGGTTTCGATCTGACCCTGTCCGGCGAGTTTGCCAACAGCGATGGCGAGTCCCTGGCAGCCAGCCTGGCCCTGGCCGTGGATAATTTCTCCGAGACCTGTAACGCTGCGTTCAGCCAGGGTTACGATCAGGAGCAAGGCTCTTACTATAGCGATGAAGAAAGCTGCACCGAAGAAAGCGCCGAGGATTATGCCGCGGCCAATCTGACGGTAATCTTCAGTGTCGATCTGGACGGTGTCGCTGACGATGTGAAAGTCGAGGCCACTGCCAGCCGCACCGGGCTGGAATCTGGTGAGCTGTCCATTGATCTCAGCTATGGCGGCAACCGCTTGGATCTGGAATACGCCGGCGACGACTCGGTGGAGGTTAGCAACCACAACAGCGTGGTGATGGTGCTGACAGAAACCGAAAATGACAGTGGCGCTACACTGATATCCGGTACCATCAGCCACGGCGGCACAGTCTACGCCGATGTCGATGAGGAGTCGGGTGCCATCCTCGTTCGTTACAGCGATGGTTCCTTTGAGACCGTGATGTAAGCGGCGTCAGTGACGTTCACAGGCCGGTCCGCAAGGATCGGCCTGTTTTAATCAGGGAGGCGCAAGGCCTCCTTTTTTGTTTTTAGTTATTTTTGGAATTTTGATGAAAGCGCGGTTCCTGTTTTTGCTGCTGACAATTGTCTGCCGTTGCGCCATGGGCGGTGAGACGGAGGTCTACAGCCGGCTGGAGAGCCTGAGTTTCAGTGAGATCGCCCCCATCAAGCAGCTCCTGGATGACCTGAAAGGGGCGCCGGTAACTGATGGCGATGTCGCCTTTACCCACAATCAATTTGAGCTGGGCTACCGACGCGGCGGCTGGGAGTTGGGCTATTTCCATCGCTACGACTATGTGCTGAATTTCAACAGTGATACGGCGCGCTTGGTTTATCTAGATAAAAACGATATTCCCATCGAAAAGCGTGAGCACTTTGTGGTCGATCT
The DNA here is from genome assembly GCA_041591575.1 of Spongiibacteraceae bacterium. GTDB lineage: Bacteria > Pseudomonadota > Gammaproteobacteria > Pseudomonadales > Spongiibacteraceae > JBFHRT01. Next base: position 2,256 of record JBFHRT010000230.1, on the reverse strand, counting down.
GCAACCCAACCATGTGCGCTCCAAGGGCCTGGGGTTGGGCTACCGCTTTGCGCCACGCCCTCAGGTCCAGGCCGCGATCCGGTTGAATTATCTGCAGGCGCTGGAAATGACCGAGGGTGAGTTGAGCGGTGAGGTAGAATTTCTGGATGACGGCTATCGCGCGGACCTGCAGTTGAACTACGCCTACAGTCGCGACGCCCTGCTGGGGCGGGAAGAGGAGCGGGTGAAGGGGCACGGCGTGTCGCTGGATTTTGATCTGCGCTGGCCCTATGGTGAGTCCGCCACGGTGCAGTTCTCTGGGCGCGATGCCTTTTCCTGGATTCGCTATCGGCAGCTGACCTACACCCGTGCCGTGGCCACCACCAACACCATCAGTTTTGACGACGACGGCACGCTGCGCTCCGTTCCCGCGCTGTCGGGTTTTGAGGGTTACCGGAATCAGATTCAGCGCCTGCCGGCGCGCTATGCCCTGCTGGTTAGGGATCACTGCCACGCGGCGCTGAGCTGTCGCTCCGAGCTGTTTGTCTTTGGCTCCGAGGCGTTTGCGCGTTTTGGCGTCGAAGGGCAGGTGAAGCGACTGCAGTGGTTGCTGGATTACGATGTGCGGGCGCGGGCCGTGGGGCTGGGGCTAAAAGGCAGTGTTGCCGAGCTCAAGCTGCGCAGCGATGCGGTGAAGTGGGAGGACGCCAAAACGCTGGAGTTGGTGGCGTCAGTGTCCTTTGTTTTTTAGTAGGCCGGACTGCGCTGTAAGGTAGGGCAACGGTGCGCGCGGCGCACCCTACGGTGATTCGCGCTGCTACACCGCCGGCGGCACGGCGCCCCTCGCGATGACGAAATCTATTCCCGCGTAGGGTGCGCTGCAATGCCATTAACTTAAGGCACTCCGTGCGATATTCATCGTATCAATTGCGGCGCCGATCCCCATTGTAGGCCGGAATAAGCGCTTTTTAGCGTTTCCGGCGAACGTCCGCAACACAAGCTTATGCGGACCTACGTCGCTAAGTTAATGGCATTGGGGTGCGCTGTGCGCACCGTTTTTCGCGTTGCTTTAGCGTCTCCCGTCTCCCGTCTCCCGTCTCCCGTCTCCCGCTTCCCGTCTCGCGTCATGACACCGCCGGCGGCATGGTGCCGCAGTCGCAGCGGTGATAAACGCCGCTGTCGAGGTTGAGCAGGGTCATCTGCTGGCCCCAGACGCAACCGGTGTCGAGGCCGATGCAGTCGTCGCGGCCGGTGGCGCCGTGCAGGGCGGCCCAGTGGCCGAACAGCAGTCGCTCGCGGCGGGGATTCAGCGGTGGCCAGCTGAACCAGGGAGCAAAACCCTCGGGGGCCTGGTCGGGGCTGCCCTTGAATTCCAGCGCCAGCTCGCCGTCGGCACGGCAGCAGCGCATGCGGGTGAAGTAGTTGATGATGGCGCGCAGCCGGTCGTGGCCCTCGAGATCGTCGCGCCAGCGCGCGGGTTCGTTGCCGTACATGGCCGCCAGCAGGGCATCAATGTCGGGGCCGCGCAGCACGGTTTCGACTTCGCCGGCCAGCGCCAGTGCCTGCTCGCTGCTCCACATCGGTGGCACCCCGGCGTGGCTCATCAGGTAGTGGCCTTCGGGGTCGCGGTAGGCCAGCGGCTGGTGACGCAGCCAGTCCAGCAGCTCGGGGGCATCGGCAGCCGTCAGCAGGGCTTCCAGGGTCGGGTGGCGGCCGCGGTCGGTGGCGCCGCGCGCCAGCGCGATGGTGTGCAGGTCGTGGTTGCCCAGCACCACCACCAGGCTGTCGCGTAGCTCGTAGAGGAAGCGCAGGGTAGCCAGCGAGTCCGGGCCGCGGCTGACCAGGTCGCCTACCAGCCATAGCTGATCGCGCCCGGGGGCAAAGCTCACTTCCTCCAGCAGGCACTGCAGCGGTTGCAGACAGCCCTGGATATCGCCGACGGCGTAGCGGGTCATGGCGTCATCGCTCCGGGCGTCAGTGCAGGGCTGAACGCAGGGCCAGGGAGAAGGGGTGAATCGGGGCGATAAAGGGGCGGCCGGAGGCGGTGATCATCTCGTAGCTGCCCTCCATGGTGCCCACTGCGGTGGCGATCACGGTACCCGAGGTGTAGCGGAAGGCACTGCCGGGCTCGATCAGCGGCTGCTCACCCACCACGCCTTCGCCGCGCACTTCCTGCACCTGGTTGTCGGCGTCGGTGATGATCCAGTGGCGGTTGAGCAGGCGCACGGCTTCGTCGCCGTGGTTGTGGATGGTGATGGTGTAGGCGAAGGCGTAGCG
>JBFHRT010000229.1:0-4320 GCA_041591575.1 Spongiibacteraceae bacterium | reverse complement strand
TTGGAACTGGTCGACGCGGTGGATATGGAACTGGTGGCGGCAACGCCACTATCGGATGACAACCTGCCTGATCAATTTCTCGACGAGGCCGAAGCCGACTTCTTCTGGCGCCTGCGTCTGACTTTCTAGTGCCCGCCTTTTAGTTGCTTTCTACTCGCTATGGAGCGCGATCTGTCGCGCTCCAGGCTCCTTTTTGATGCCCGTTTGATCCCCATTTCCTGACAATACGTACAATTACTTATACGCCCATTAGTCGCGCTGTCAGCGTTGCTTTTTGCTCGACTTGTCAGGTTTTTGGTGTGCGGGTAAATCAATTGTTTATCACGTGATGTCACGGAGTGTCGCTTTGATTTTTGCCTGTAAATACAGGCTTTTTGTGATTTTTATGGCGTTGTGACAATTGAATTAATCAGGCGAATGCTGGGGCGCTTTGGGTGTGGCTTGTCTTCACGTGATGTAACGTAACTTATTGAAAAAAATAGACTTAAGTAAATTGTTAGCTGAAATCAGTGTGACGCAAATCACTTTTTACAGCGGGGTGAAAGTGCTTAAATCGATCGCGTTCTCGGGGTAAACATTGCCAATGGAATGAGCCTTGTTCCGATTGGCGCTACTAATCAAAAAAAGGGTTTGGAGGAAGGATCGGTGAAGAAAAAATTCCTGAAACGTTTGCCGCTGGCTGGTGCTGTTGCTGTTTGTTCACTGCAGATGGCGCAAGTCTCGGCTCAGCCTGTTATTGGAAATCTCCTTGGCGGCAACGGTCCGCTGCTGTCTGTCAATGTACTGGGTGGCCAGGCGGTTTCGTTGGAAGTGGTTTCCGGCGGCACCCTGGTTGACCTGAGTGTGGCTGGCCAGGATGTGCTGGCTCTGCCCCCCGGTGGCGCGAATCCGCTGCAGCCGGTACTTGATCAAGTGACCGGCGGCCTTGGCGGCGCTAACCCGCTGCAGCCTGTGCTCGACCAACTGGGCGGTCTGGGCGGCGGCGCAAATCCGCTGGATCCGGTGCTCGGCCAGTTGCCTGGCCTTGGTGGTGGCGCCAACCCGCTGCAACCGGTTATCGACCAGCTGACCTCACTGGCCGCTGGCGGCAACCCGCTGGGCTCGCTGCCGCTGCCTGGCGCGGGTGGCAACCCGCTGCAGCCCGTTATCGATCAACTGACGTCGCTGGCCGCTGGCGGTAATCCGTTGGGCTCGCTGCCACTGCCCGGCGCGGGTGGCAACCCGCTGCAACCGGTCATCGACCAGCTCACCGCACTGGCTGTTGGCGGCAATCCGCTGGGTTCGCTGCCGGGCCTGCCAGGCGCCGGTGCTAACCCGCTGCAGCCGGTCATCGACCAGCTGACGTCGCTGGCCGCCGGCGGCAACCCGCTGGGCTCGCTGCCGCTGCCGGGCGCGGGTGGTAACCCGCTGCAGCCGGTGATTGATCAACTGACTGCGCTGGCCGCTGGCGGCAATCCGCTGGGTTCGCTGCCGGGCCTGCCCGGTGCCGACGGCAATCCGCTGCAGCCGGTCATTGACCAGCTGACCTCGCTGGCCGCCGGCGGTAACCCGCTGCAGCCGGTGATTGATCAACTGACTGCGCTGGCCGCGGGCGGCAACCCGCTGGGTTCCCTGCCGGGTCTGCCCGGCGCCGGTGGCAACCCGCTGCAGCCGGTGATTAACCAGCTGACCGCGCTGGCCGCCGGTGGCAATCCGCTGGGTAGCCTGCCGCTGCCCGGTGGCGCCGCACCCTCGTTGAGCAGCGTGGTCAATCCGTTGACCGCGACCGTCGACGGTCTGGCCGGCGGTACCGTTGGCACTGTTGACGCGGCCACCAACTTGGTTGACGGCGTTGCGGCTGTAGTCGATCAGCAGCGTGACCCCATGTCTCTGAGTGGTGACGTGATTGCGCTGGCAACCAGCGTTCCGGGTACCGTGCTGGGCGCGGCCAGCGATCTGCAGAGTGCTATCCCCGCCGGCGGCAACCCGCTGGCGCCGGTGCTCGATCAGGTCACCAGCCAGCTGCCCAGCGGCACCCCGCTGGATCCCGTACTGGCGCAACTGCCGCTCTAAGCAGCTGTGCTCGCGCCGTGCCGCTGCGATCGGGCGGCGCGGCTTTAGCGGTGTCGTGGCTATATCTGTACTAGCACCTTGAGCTCGCTGTAAATGTTTGCAGCGGGCTTTTTTGATTGGCCAGGGTGATGTCGGCGACCCGTGACCGCGGGGCTTTTCTTTTTTCAATCTGGCGGAAAGATGCTTAAATAGGCGCCTTGAAACCGGTGCCTGTGATGGCTGTTAGCCATCCGGGCTGGGCCTGGGTTTGCTAGCCTGGGCGCATAAGAAGAAAAGGGGAGAGTCCGTGTCAGTGCGTGCCGTCGCAGTGGTGGTTTATATGTGTCTCGTAGCTGCGGGTGTTGCCAGTGCGCAGTCTATAGACGGTAGCGGTGGACCGACTCTCGGTGGCCTGACCGACGCCCTGTCGGCAGGTCTTGGTGATCAGCGTAAGCGCGCCAAATCCGCATCGTCTTCCGACAAATCTGCTGCAGCGATTGATCTGCAGTCGGTGTCCAGCGAGCCGCTACTGGGGCTCGGTGACGACGACGCCATGGTAGGGCCGGAGATTTATGTGCCGGCGCAGCGCGATGGCGTCATCGTCAGTAAGACTGCAGAGCCGGAGATGCCCGGCGCAGTTCCGGCGCAGGCGGTTCCATCCCAGAGCTGCGACGACGCTGATGGCGATGGTGTTTGCGACGATCGCGACCACTGCAGCGAAACGCCGCCGGGGGCCATTGTGTTGCCGCACGGCTGCCACCTGACACTGCAAGCGCCGCTGGAACTGGTGGGGGTGTTTTTCGATTTCAATGGTTATCGCCTGCGACCGGAATCCTACGAGATTCTCGATCGCGTGGTGGCTGTGCTCAAGCAGCGGCCGTCGGTGATTGCCGAGGTTGCCGGCCACGCAGACGCCGCGGGTAATAAAGCGGTCAACCAGAAGATATCCACTCGCCGCGCCAAGGCGGTGTACAGCTACCTGGTCGATCGTGGCATCGCTCCCTACCGCCTGAGCTATCGCGGATACGGATCCAGCCTGCCGGTGGCTGACAACGCCACCGCCAACCGCCGCGACGACCCGCGCGGCAGGGCGCGAAACCGCCGGGTGGAACTGCGCGTCACCGGCAGTCTTGCCCAGGCCCAGCCCTAATTTCAGAATCAGGCACCGCTGAATGCGGTGCAGCATTTCTCACGGAGTTTTCACATGGCATTGGATTTACCACCGGTCATCCCGCCGCAGCTGTCTACTGCCGAGCGTATCGAGGCCTATGCACCGGCCTCTGCGGCGTCGGCCTTTCGGGCGACCATTGAAGGACGCGAATTGATCGTCACCGGCAACCGCTACCTGAGCGAGGAGCAGCTGCGCACACTGACGTCGGCGGCGCAGACCCCGTCGCAGGCTATTCGCGCCATCAACCAGGCCTATTACCAGCTCGGCCATCTGCTGGTCACGGTTTACTACGCGCCGCGGGGCAATGGTATTCACGTGCATGTGGTCAACGCCGGCCTGGCGGATATCGAGGGCCCGGCCACCATTCGCGCACACTTTGACGACCTGATTGGCGACAAGGACCTGACCACCAGCGAATTCGATACCCGTCGTGTGCTGGCCAATCTGAAAAGCGAACGCTCCGGTGTGGATTATTCGATTTCCTACCGCATCAAGGACGGCAATCCTGAAGCCTATACCATGGTGTTCACGCCGCAGGCGGTGAGCGACCACGATGCCACTGACCTGATCCTGCAGCTCAGCAACCAGGGCAACCGTTTTCTCGGCCGCTACTTCGGTGGCGCCGGCGTCAAGCACCGCTTCAGCACGGGCTCCGAACTGGCGCTGAATTATGAAGCCGCCATTACCGAGTGGGGCGAAACCAACGGTGGCAAAAGCTACGACGGCCTGAGCCTGCAGTTCAATCACCCCTCCAGCTTCGGCCTTTACGGCCTGGAAGGCAGCTACGTTGAATACGAACGCGAGGCACTGCTGGCGGAGCCGGTGACGACGCCGGGCACCCCGGTGGTGGACGTGGGCGGCAGCCTGATCTGCCTGCTGGGCGGCCTGCTGGGTCTGCCCTGCAATCCGGGTGTAGGGGTGTCAGTTGGTGGCAGCACCAGCCTGCAACTGGTGCCAGTGGATATTGAGGCGGAAGTCTCGTCGCTGGCTCTGACCGGCGAGCAGGTGCTGTACAGCGACTCGGCGCAGCGCTTTACCGTGTCGCAACGGCTGGAGCATATCGAGACTGAAATCGATGTGGTCGGTCGCGGCCTGTTGCTGGATGAACCCCACACCAG
>JBFHRT010000228.1:0-4340 GCA_041591575.1 Spongiibacteraceae bacterium | reverse complement strand
GCAGGGTGTCAACGCCGCCGTGGTGGGGCTGTTGTTGGCTGCCTTGTGGCAGCCGGTGGCAGTCAGTGCCATTCACAGTGTTGCGGATGCTGCGGCGGCGCTGCTGGGATTTGCGCTGCTGCGCTTTGCGAAATGGCCGGTGCTGGCAGTGGTTGCGGCGTTTGTGGTGTATGGGCTGCTGGGCTAGCGCGGCCAGCGTGGATAATTTCGCAGCTACAGCGATTTCGACGTAAGAGTGCGCTGTGCGCACCGAATTGTGTGCCCCCAAAATTTGCCAAACCTCTGCGGTGCGCGCGGCGCACCCTACGCTCACTTGCTGCGGGGCCTTGCGTCTCCCGTCTCCCGTCCAGCGTCATGCGCCCTACGTCGTCAGCTCTTGCACCTTGGCCTGCTGGGCGCGGGCGTACTGGGGGCGAATCAAGGCCAGCCAGTCTTCCAGAATCAGGTACATCGCCGGTACCAGCAGCAGCGTGATCACCGTGGCCACCAGTACGCCGAAGGCCAGCGATACCGCCAGCGGCACGAACATATAGGTCGATAGCGAGTGGTTGAAAATCAGCGGTATCAGGCCGACGAAGGTGGTGATACTGGTGAGCACAATCGGGCGGAAGCGGGCCTCGCCGGCTTCTGCGGCCGCCTGCCACAGCGCGATACCCTCGCGCCGGCGCCGGTTGATATAGTCCACCAATACCAGGCTGGAGTTCACCACCACGCCAGCCATGGCGACGATGCCCAGCAGCGAGAAAATGATCAGATCCAGCCCCATCACGTAGTGGCCGAGAATGGCGCCGATCAGCCCGAAGGGGATCACGCTCATGATCAGTAGCGGCTGCAGATAGGATTTGAGCGGAATCGCCAGCAGGCTGTACATCACAATCAGCGCGATCAGGCAGTTGCGCAGCAGCGCAGCCAGTGAGGTCATGCGCTCTTCAGCCTCGCCAGCCAGGTGGAACTGCACCGAAGGCAGGGTTTGCCGCAGTTCCGGCAGCAGTGTTTGCTGAACGGCATCCAGCACTTTTTCCGGGGCGATAATGTCGCGGTTGACGTCGGCCTGCACGTCGACCACGCGCAATCCGTCTACCCGGTTGATGGCGGAGTAGCCGCGGCCCTGTACGATGTTGGCAACGCTGTTGAAAGGCACTTCATCGCCCTGGCGGGTGCGTATCATCATGGTTTCCAGATCGCCGAGTGAGCGCCGTTGGCTGGCTGGGTAGCGCACCATTACCCGCACGTCGTCAGGGCCGCGCTGCAGGCGCTGTACTTCCAGGCCATAAAAGGCTTCGCGCACTTGTTTGGCCAGATCCTCAACCGTCAGACCCAGGGTGCGTGCCTCGGGTTTGAGCGTGAGCTGCACTTCCATCTTGCCGGCGCGGAAGGTGTCGGCCACGTCAAACACTCCGGGATAGCTGCGCAGCTTGTCTTTGATGCGTGCGGCGGCTGTGGTCAGTTCGTCGAGATTGTGACCGCGCAACTGGATGTCGATGGCCTTGCCGGCGGAAAAGGCCGCTGCGGTAAACGTCAGTTCAACGGCGCCGGGAATCGCTCCGGTGAGTTCGCGCCAGCGCGCGACGACCGCATGGGGGTTGAGACCGTAGGTTTCCGGGTCAATCATCTCCAGACCCAGTTCGGCAAAGTGCGCGCCGCGCAGCGTGCTGTCGCCGATGCTGCCCTTGGCCAGTGGTGCGCTGATGGAGGAGATGATGTGCTTAATTCGGCTGGGCTCGCCGGGAGCCAGATCGCGGTCCAGTTCTGCCTGCAGCTGGCGGGCGGCGTCCTCGATGTGCTTGACCTTGCGCTCCATGGTGCTGACATCGGTACCCGCGGGCATGGTCAGCGAGGCGTAGACGCGCTCACCAACCACGGAGGGAAAGAACTGGAACACGACCCGGTCACTGGCCATCAGGCTGAACACGGCCATCAGCACGGCCAGCCCCAGGCTTACCGCCAGGTAGCGCCAGCGCATGGTGGCCTCCAGCGTGGGCCGGTATACCTTGCGGGCAAAGGCTTGCAGCATACGCGGCAACAGGCTTTCGCGCATGCCCTGGCCGGGTTTGTGCAGGCGGTGAGACAGATGCACGGGCAGGATCATCTGCGATTCCACCACGCTGAAGGCCAGCGCGAAGATCACCACCAGTCCGATCACCACAAACCACTGGCCGATGGTGGCGGGAATAAAGATAAAGGGCACAAACGCCACCATCGAGGTGAGTACACCGAATATGACTGGGGTGGAGACTTCGGTGGTGCCGCGCACCGCAGCTTCTTTGGGGCCGATGCCCTGCTGTTGGTAGGCGTAAATGCGTTCGGCGACGACCACGGCATCGTCCACCAGGATGCCCAGTACCAAGATGAACGCAATGACCGACAGGGTGCTGATGGCGATACCGGCAAAGGGGAAAAAGATCAGTGAGCCCAATACCGCAACGGGGATGCCCACCGATACCCAGAACGCGAGGCTGGGCTTGAGAAACAGCGCCAACACCAGCAGCACCAGTGCCAGACCGGAGGCGGCATTGGTGCGCAGCAGCTGCAGGCGGTCAACCAGGTCCTGGGACTCATCCTTCCACAGGGTCAGGGTGATGCCCTCGGGCAGGTCGGCTTCGGCCTGGCGCAGGTAGGCTTTCACGCGCTCGGCAAGGTCTATCACATCCTCCTCGCCGATACGTTTGACCTCGATCATTACCGCGGGCTCGCCGTCGAAGCGCACCTTCAGATCGGCGTCCTGGAAGCCGTCGACAACGCGACCGATTTCGCCCAGCCGCACCACGCTGCCGTCCTCGCGGGTGAGCACCACAATGTCTTCAAATTCCCGGGTGGTGTTGGCCTGGGCCTTGGTGCGCAGCAGGATTTCACCGGCGGCGGTTTTGACGTTGCCGCCGGGTAGGTCCAGGGAGCTGGCGCGAATGGCGCTGGCGACTTCGGCCAGGGTCAGTCCATAGCGGCGCAGGCTGTGTTCGGGCACCTCGATGGACATTTCATAGGGGCGCACATAGTTGACCTGTACCTGTGACACGCCGGGCAGTTCGACGATGTCATCGCGCATGCGGTAGGCGAGTTCTTTCAGGCTGCGCTCATCGGCGTGGCCCGACAGGATGATTTGCAGCACATGCGCCAGAATATCCAGCTCTTTGACCTGCGGTTCTTCCGCCTGCGTGGGGAAGGAATCGATGCCATCGATGCGACTCTTAATGTCGTCGACGACTTTGCCCTTGTCGACACCGTCTTCCAATTCGGCGTTGGTGCTACACAGGCCTTCTTTGGCCACTGTCAGGATTTTTTTGATGCCCGGCGTGCCTTCGATGGCCTCTTCAACACGGATGCAGACCGACTCTTCAACCTCGGCCGGCGATGCCCCCAGGTAGGGCACGGTAATGCTGACGGTGTCGGTGGTGAGGTTGGGGAATTCCTCGCGGTAGGTGCTGTAAAAGCTGAAGGCGCCGGCAATCACCAGTACCCACATCAGCAGGTTGGCAGCGACCGGGTTGTGAATAAACCAGCGAATGATCCCGTGCATGGTGTAGCCCCAAACGTGCGCAGTCGTTAACTGTCGTTATATGGTGTCAGTTGGCCGGTGCGGTATTGACGCGCATACCGTCGACCACCACCTGTAGCGGGGTCACGCAGACCACCTCGCCGGCATTGAGCCCGCTTTTGATCAGCACTTCATCGCCTTGCAGGCGCAGTACCTCAACAGTGCGGTAGCGCAGCCTGGATTTGTCATCGATCACCAGCACCTGATTGTCGTCACGCAGTGCGCTGCGGGGCAGGGTGACGATGTTGTCGAGGCTGCGACCCTGGATGCTGGCTTTGACGAACATGCCCACCAGCAGCGGTACCAGGCCGTCGGCATGCACGTTGGCTACGCGCACAACGCCGTAGACCAGGCGGGTTTTGGCGTCGATCTCGCCTTCGGTGCGCTCAAGTCGACCCGGCCAGTGGTAGGCGGCATTGCCGATATTGCCGGTAATGGTGACCGGCAGCGTGCGGTCCTCTGGCAGCACGCCACGCGTGCCGGGAGGAATGTCGAGGTAGACGAACTGTTCAATGCCAATGGGCAGGTGCACTTCGTAGTAGTCGCTGGCGTAGAGCGTGGCGATGGCTTCGCCGCGGCTGAGGAACTGGCCGAGATCCACGTTTTCGCTGCGTACCCGGCCAGTGAAAGGCGCGAGCAGCGTAGTGCGCTCGATATTGGTCTGCGCCTGCTTGAGGCGGATATCAGCCTCCTGTCGCTGAGCTTCGGCCAGCTTCAGGCGGCGGCCAATGTCGTCCACCTGGGCACGGCTGGCCAGGTTCTTTTTCTGCAGTGCGCGAATACGGCGGTATTCCTGGCTGGCATGATT
>JBFHRT010000227.1:0-4342 GCA_041591575.1 Spongiibacteraceae bacterium | reverse complement strand
CGCGCCAGCTTGCTGCCGTTGGTGGCGTCCATGGAGCCGGCGCGCACGGTGAAGTCGTGACCATACACGGCCACGTCGCGGCCGTTGATCTTGAGAATAGCGGTAACCAGCGACGCGCCATCGAGGTTCTTACCCCAGTTCTGGTACAGCACCTTGGGTTCGGTGCCCGCGTCTTTCAACACCTGAATGCGCTCCCAGATGGTCATGCGCTTTTTCTGGTGCTGCTTCTGTACGCTCTTCACACCAGCAGCCTTGTAGGGGCGCTGCATGAGTTCGTAGCCAGATTTCAGCGTGGCTTCGTAAAGACCGGGGTCGTAGTCCAGCTGCCCGGGGACAGTGAACTCCATGTCGGTCTTTTCTTCAAAGGGGTTTGTCAGTGAGGGGGTAATTTGAGCTATTTTAGTCATGCCAATCCATTCTCAGCGATAAATTCTGTACGCGACCGCGGCATCGGCGATAAACTGCTGTCACCAGGGCAGGCATCCGCGGGGCACTAGCGAATCCGGCGGCGTCATGGACGGCCGGTAGCTTGTGAAGACTCCCCGGGAGGCGCTCGCGAGTCGGTTGGGAAGGCCCCGCAATCTCCTAAAAAACTGCGGTTTCTCCAGCTCTTAGCGGCGGCTAACATTAATTAAATAGCCCAATTATGTCAATGTAAAAACCGGTCACGGATTGTCCTCTAATGACCGTTTCGGCTGGATCAAAATGGGGCACGGCGGTTACAATCCGCGCCGCTTCCACCGCCCTCGCCCGATCAGGAGAGCCCTCCCGCCGCCATGAAAACCGCCCGGCGCTACCCACTGCCCTACCGCGCCGACAGCAGCGCACTGTTTGCCGCGCTGCGCGATCTCAGCGCCCCAGTCTTTCTGGACAGCGCCGCGCCTGACAGCGAGCGCGGCCGCTACGACATCCTCGCCGCCAAGCCCATCGACCGCCTGGTGGTGGATAATCTAAGCCCGCTGAAAGACCTAAAAACAGACAGTTACACTACAAAGCTCAACCATTTTCAGGAGCTAGCTCAACGCCTGCAGCAGCTGGAACCGCTGGCACCACTGGCCGACAGCCCCTTTTGCGGCGGCGCCATCGGCTATATCGGTTACGACATGGGCCGCGAACTGATCGCGCTGCCGTCGCGCCAACCCGCCGGCAGCCCGCTGCCCGCCATGGCGGTGGGCATCTACACCTGGGCCATCGTGGTGGACCACCGGCGGCAACGCAGCGCCCTCTTCGCCCACCCCGCCACCAGCCGCGGCGACATTGATGAAATTTTAGACAGGGTGCGGCAAGCGGCGCCCGAGCCCGAGCCCGATGCAGCGCTGCGCGGCCCGCTGCACACCAATATGGACCACTGCGAGTACCTGGCGCTGTTCGATCGGGTACAGCGCTATATTCACGCCGGCGACTGCTACCAGATCAACCTCGCCCGCCGCTTCAGCGCCGAATATCGCGGCAGCCCCTGGGACCTTTACCGGCAGTTGCGCCGGGTGGCAGCAGCCCCCTTCTCCGCCTACCTGGAGCTGGACAACGCCGCGCTGCTGTCGCTGTCCCCCGAGCGCTTCCTCGAACTGCGCGGTCGCCGCGTGCGCACCGAGCCCATCAAAGGCACCGCGCCGCGCGCCGCCGACCCCGCCCGCGACCGCGAACTGGCGCAGGCGCTGCTGCACAGCGACAAGAACCGCGCCGAAAACCTGATGATTGTCGACCTGCTGCGCAACGACCTCGGCCGCTGCTGCGAGCCCGGCAGCATTCGCGTCGACAAGCTGTTCGAACTGCAGAGCTTCAATACCGTCCACCACCTGGTCAGCACCGTCAGCGGGCAGCTGCGCGACGGTCTCGGCGGACTGGAGCTGATGTCGGCCTGCTTCCCCGGCGGCTCCATCACCGGCGCCCCCAAGCGCCGAGCCATGGAGATCATCGAGGAACTGGAACCCCACCAGCGCTCGGCATACTGCGGCAGCGTGTTCTATCTGGGGGTCGACGGCGGCATGGACAGCAATATCGCTATCCGCAGCCTGGCCTGCGCCGACGGCCAGCTGCACTGCTGGTCTGGCGGCGGCATCGTCGCCGACTCGGACGCCGAGGAGGAATTTGAAGAGACTTGGAACAAGGTGGGCAAGTTGCTGGAGGCGCTGAGATAAGGCCACCCAGCACCGGGCATTTGCCTATCAATGTAGGTGCGGATTTATCCGCACAAAGCCTGACCGCGATTGTGTTGAGTGCGGATAAATCCGCACCTACAGGATGCAGCAGGCAGCGAGCCGTTACAGGCGCTCGGTAAACGATCCGAATTAAAGCAGCATACAGCCGGGACGCGCATTTGGCGGCGCGCAGCGCCGCCAGCGCCAGACCTCAGACTTCCGACTAAGCCTTTACAGACTCAGCTTACGGTTGGACGCCTTGATAAATTCCTTTTTCAGGTCCTCGTAGCTGTGCACAGCCGGGTACTGGGGGAATTCGCGGATGACGTTGTCCGGCGACTTGAACAGGATGCCGGCGTCGGCCTCGGCCAGCATGGTGGTGTCGTTGTAGGAGTCACCGGCGGCGATGATGCGGTAGTACAGGGTCTTGAAGGCCAGCACTGCCTGGCGTTTGGGGTTGGGCTGGCGGATCTTGTAGTCCACCACCTTGCCGGCATCGTCCACGTCCAGCTTGTGGCACAGCAGCGTCGGCCAACCCAGCTGCTTCATCAGCGGCGCGGCAAATTCATAGAAGGTGTCAGACAGAATCACCACCTGGAAGCGCTCGCGCAGCCAGTCGACGAACTCTACTGCACCTTCCAGCGGCGCCATGTCGGCAATCACCGCCTGAATGTCTTTCAGGCCCAGGCCATGCTGGTCGAGCAGGCGCAGGCGCTGCTGCATCAGCACGTCGTAGTCGGGAATGTCGCGGGTGGTGGCCTTCAGGGCCTCGATGCCGGTGCGCTCGGCAAAATCAATCCAGATTTCAGGTACCAGTACACCTTCGAGATCAAGGCAGGCTATTTCCACGGCGAATTTCCTCGGTTCAGACGGCAAACGGCGCACAATCTACCGGCTTGGCCGGCAGAAAGCAACGCCGGTGGCGTGAACCTTGGCAGGATGGCGCCGCGACCTGACTGGCACGGCGCTGCAGCTCAATAGGTAGGCAGTTCCAGCGCGCCGAACAGCTCTTCCAGTTCAGCCTTGCTGTGGCGGTGATAGGCCTCGGTGACCAGCTCGCGGGTGAGGTGCGGGGCGAACAGCTCGATAAAGTCGTACATGAAACCGCGCAGGAAGGTGCCGCGACGAAAGCCGATCTGGGTAACGCTGGGCTCAAACAGGTGGCTGACATCCAGCGACACCAGGTCGCTGTCGAGCTTGGGATCGTAAGCCATCTGCGCGACGATGCCGATGCCCAGCCCAAGGCGCACATAGGTCTTGATGACATCGGCATCGGTGGCGGTGAACACCACCTTGGGCGACAGCCCCTTACTCAAAAAGGCTTCGTCCAGCTTGCTGCGTCCGGTAAACCCGAACACATAGGTAACGATGGGGTGGCTGGCCACGTCTTCCAGGGTGGGCTTGGAAATCTGCGCCAGCGGGTGGTCCCGCGGCACGATGATGGCGCGGTTCCAGCGATAACAGGGCATCATCACCAGGTCGTTAAACAGCTCCAGCGCCTCGGTGGCAATGGCGAAATCGACGGTGCCATCGGCCGCCAGCTCGGAAATCTGCATCGGCGTGCCCTGGTGCATATGCAGGGAGACATCGGGATACTTGGCGATAAACGTCTTGATCACCTCAGGCAGCGCGTAGCGGGCCTGAGTGTGGGTGGTGGCTACCGACAGCGTGCCCTTCTTCTCGTCGCTGAACTCCTGGGCAACCTGCTTGATGCCCTCCACCTTGCGCAGGATCTCGCCCACGGTCTTGAGGATGGCCTCGCCGGCCGGTGTGATATGGGTCAGGTGCTTGCCGCTGCGGGCAAAAATCTCCACGCCCAGCTCGTCTTCCAGCAGGCGGATTTGTTTACTGATACCGGGCTGCGACGTGAACAGGCTTTGCGCAGTGGCCGAAACGTTCAGGTCGTGGTGAGCGACTTCCCAGATATAACGCAGCTGCTGCAGTTTCATGGCTACCCGCTTTCCCCCACCCGCAATGCGGTCTTTGTAAGATATAGACCATACTACGAATGGTATAAAGAGCAAATCCCTTATAACCCACCAAAAATGCGACGCCGTCCCGCTGTTGCCGCGCTGCGCTCGCTCGCGACAAGCTGCCAGCACGGCGCGCTGACGGCCTTTTGCATGCGCCTGTCGGCGTTACTCGTTGGCAATGCCGTTTGGCACATGACCGGTAGCCACATGCTGGCGGGCCGAGGCACAGTG
>JBFHRT010000226.1:0-4346 GCA_041591575.1 Spongiibacteraceae bacterium | reverse complement strand
TACTGACGACAGGCTAGGCGCTGCGATCCGCGGCGTCGGCCTCGGCAAAGGCCTCCGCCAGGGTGTTGGCATTTTCGTCGAAGTCTTCGTTGCGCGGGTCCAGCTCCACCATCGCCGGCAGCAACTCCGGCCCCGTGGCCACAAAGTCCTCCTGCTGCTCCGGCGCCAGCGCCGGTACCCGCCGCAGATCCCGCAGCACGTACCCACCCAAGCCCAGCAGCAGCGCCGTACAGGCCGCGAAGTAAATCTCGGGCCCGGCGCTGCGAATCAACACCGCAAACAGCAGCGGGCCGATCAGGCTGCCAACGCCGTAGCTCAGCAGCAAGGTGGCGCTGGCGGCGACGATCTGGTGCCGCGCCAGGCGGTCGTTGGTCAGTGCCAGCGAGATGGCATAGACCGAGCAGGTCAGCCCGACGTAGCAAGCGGCAAAGGCGGTATGCATCGCAAACCCCAACGGCTTGAGCCACTGCGCGCCAGCACTGGCCAGCGCCGCCGCCACACACACCACCAGCAGTACCCGCGCCCGGTCGTGGCGATCGCAGAAATGGCCCACCGGCCAGGCCAACAACATGGCGGCAAATACCGCCGCGGCCATAAACAGGGCTGTCTGCGGCAGGCTGAGGCCGCTGAGGGTGGCATAGACCGGCCCCATGGCGAAAAAGCCACTCATCAGGATGCCATTGATCAGCGTTGCCACGATGCCCAGCGGCGCACTGCGAAACACCTGGGCGAAAGGCAGCGCCTCGACCTCTTCCATCACCGGTGACTGCATGCGGCTCAGTGCCAGCGGAATCAGTGCCGCGGTGATCAGCATGGCGGCAACACTGAAGGGCACCGGCGACAGCGCCGGCACCAGCCCCAGCAGCAGCTGGCCACAGGCCACCGCGCTGTAGAAACCAATCTGGTAGGTGGCAAACAACGTGCCACGATTGCTCTCGGTGGCCGCGCAGCTGAACCAGCTTTCAATCACGATCAGCACGCCGGCGGCAGACAGACCGCCGACCAGGCGCAGCAGCGCCCACAGCCACATGGAATCGCTCAGCGGATAACACAGCGCGGCAATGGCCAGCACCGCCGCAAATACGGCAAAGGCGCGGATATGGCCCACCCGGCGAATAATGGGCTGGCAGTAGTGCGTGCCGAGCACAAAGCCCAGCGAATAGAAAAACAGTACGGCGCCGATCACCAGTGGCTCGACCTGGGCCAGGCTCAGACGCACCCCCAGCAATGAGGTGACAAAGGCATTGCCACCGGCAAACAACACGGTACTGAAAAACAGCGCGGCGAGTGCGATAACCAGTTGGCGCAAGGGTATGGGTCTCTGGGCTTGGTGCGTTTCTAATGAAGCCTAGCGGAAGCGGCGCAGGCGCGCCGGGCTCAATTTTGCGCCTGCGCCCACTCCAGCACTTCCTGCCAATTGCCGCGGAACACCACCAGCTGCTCGAATTGCCGCAGCTGATAGTCGTATTGGGAGTCGTAGTACTCCTCCAGCAAACAGCGAATCCACTGGCTGTGCTCGCTGTCGTCGCCGCGCTGCTGGGCGGTGAGCGCCGAGCGCAGCATCGCATCCAGGCGTTGATAGCGCTCCATGCCAAGACGCTTGCGCAAGCGCGCCAGTGCTGCCAGCAGATGTTCGGAAAAGGCGGCGAAGGGGTCATCGCCACCCAACTGGCAAAACTCCGCGTAGAGACCGACGATATAGTCGCGGCGGATCACTTCCACTCGCTCGGCCAGCGGCCGCTCCACCACCGCCATTGGTGACTGTTGCATGGCGTTGAAGAATTCCAACGGGATGCCGACGGCGCCGATGCGGCGGCTCTCGTCTTCGAGCAACAACTGGCGGTGGCCGGCGCGGCGGTGGCGCAGCAGGTCGATGGCCAGGGCGTTTTCAAAATTCATTTGGGTGGGCACACCGCTGGCGCGACGGCCGAAGCTGGAACCGCGGTGATTGGCGTGCGCCTCCAGGTCCACCGCGCCCGACAGCCGCTCCAGCAGGGAAGTCTTGTCGCAACCGGTGCGACCGCCAATGCGCAGCATCGGGCGCGCGGCGGCGGCCTCGATCTCATTGATCAGAAAACGGCGCAGCGCCTTGAAACCGCCCTGGATCACCGGTGCCTCGACACCGGCTTCACGCATCCACTGGCCGGCGAGATTGGAGCGCATGCCGCCGCGCCAGCAGTAGACGTGGGTATCGGGGTGGGCGCGGGCAAAATCACACCAGGCGTCAACGCGCGCGGCCTTGAGCTCGCCGCTGACCAGCCGGTGGCCCAACTCAATGGCGGCATCCTGGCCCTGTTGCTTGTAGGTGGTGCCCACCGCGGCGCGCTCTTCGCTGTTGAGGATGGGCAGGTTGACCGAGGTCGGAAAGGCGCCCTTGGCGAACTCGACCTCGGCGCGCACATCGATAAACGGCACACCGCGGCTCAACAGCTCACCAAATTCGGATTCCGGTACTAGTTCTGCCGCCATTGCCCCACCCGCTGCGCAAAAGCGCCATCTTAGGCGCGACGCCGCCGGCCCACAAGCGGCAACAGGGCTTGACCCTGCAGCCGGCTGCAGGCTTTAGCCTCACAGTGGTTGATTTCACGCTAACCGCAAGGAGGAACAACAACCGTGACCACCGTGAGCCACCACTTAAACCCTACCTTCCACTGGCGCTGCCGTCACACCTGGCGGCGCTCGGCACACAACACCCTGTGGTGCCTGCTGGGCTGTGCCATCGGCGACTTTGGCACTATCCTCGCCTTTCAGCTGTGGGCGCCCGACACCCACCCGATGACGGTGATGGCACTGGCCATGGTCAACGGCCTGCTCACCAGCATCGCGCTGGAGACCGTGCTGTTGAGCCGGCAGATGGCGCTAAAAGCGGCGCTGCACACCGCCTTGGGCATGAGCCTGGTCAGTATGATCGGCATGGAACTGGCGATGAACGCCACCGACTACCTGCTAGTGGGCGGCGCCAGGCTCACCTGGTGGTCCGTGCCGCCTAGCCTGTTGGCGGGCTTTCTCGCGCCCTGGCCCTACAACTACTGGCGCCTGAAGCGCTACAACCGCGCCTGCCACTGAAGGGGGGGGCCATGAATAGCACGAAGAAAAGCGACTACGTCTACGCGCTGCGCTTTCGCGCGCTGGACCGTCTCTACGATCCCATCGCGCGCCTCACCACCCGCGAAGCGCAGTTCAAGCGACGTGTCGTCGCCCGCGTGGCAGCGCAGCGACCGGCCCAGCTGCTGGACCTGGCCTGCGGCAGCGGTACTCTGGCCATCGCCCTGCAGGCGGCCTGCCCCGAGGCCGAGATACACGGCCTGGACGGCGACGCCGCGATGCTGGCCCAGGCCCGGGCCAAGGCCGCCGGCGCGGCCATTCACTGGCAGCAGGGGCTGGCCACCGCCCTGCCCTACGCCGACGGCCAGTTTGCAATGGTTACCAGCACGCTGTTTTTTCACCACCTGTCGCGGGATGACAAGCGTTCCTGCCTGCGCGAGATTCACCGGGTGCTGGCGCCGGGTGGGCGGCTGCTAATTGCCGACTGGGGGCCGCCGTCGAATCCACTGAGGCGCGCGGCGTTTGTCGCCGTGCAACTGCTGGACGGCTTTGCCAACACCGCGGACAACGTCAATGGTCTGCTGCCTGCGCTAATGCGCGAGGCGGGCTTTGAACCGGTGGACCGTTTCGACAGTGTTGATACGCCGCTGGGGACCATCACGTTGCTGGAGGGGCACAGCAATGCCTAGGCCACAACGGCGCTTTGCCGGAGGGAGATTGCCGCGCCGCCTGTGGCGGCGCGCAATGACGGGAGAAACTGGGCGGCTCGCAATGACGCCGTCCGCGTAGGGTGCGCCGCAATGCCCTTAACTTAAGGCGATTCCTGCAATTTTCAGGTTCTCGCTTGCGGCTCCGATCCCGATTGTAGGCCGGAATAAGCGCTTTTTAGCGTTTCCGGCGAACGTCCGCATGGCCACAGCACTCGCTGCGCTCGCGGGCCACTCTGACGCAAGCTTATGCGGACCTACGTCGCTAAGTTAATGGCATTGGGGTGCGCCGTGCGCACCGCATTCCTGAGATCATTCCGCCTGCCGATGGTGCGCACAGCGCACCCTACGATCGGCTTGCGGCCCCTGCCTCAGACTTCCGACGTCAGACGTCAGACCGCCTTCAATGTATCGGCAACTCGCAGTAAAAAATCGCGC
Source organism: Spongiibacteraceae bacterium (assembly GCA_041591575.1). GTDB lineage: Bacteria > Pseudomonadota > Gammaproteobacteria > Pseudomonadales > Spongiibacteraceae > JBFHRT01. Next base: position 156 of record JBFHRT010000226.1, on the reverse strand, counting down.
CGCCCTCGGGATTGGGGCGGTAGCCGATGTCGCCGCCGTGGGCCTGGACGATGGACTGGCAGATGCTGAGGCCGACACCCATGCCGCCCTCCTTGGTGCTGGAGAAGGGGGTAAACAGCTCGTCCTCCATGTCCTCGCTGAGACCGCAGCCGCGGT
>JBFHRT010000225.1:0-4349 GCA_041591575.1 Spongiibacteraceae bacterium | reverse complement strand
TCGAATTTTTGGCGATTGTGCCTGAATTGTACGGGGGAGTCCAACCGATTTGGTAATTTTTACAGATCTCTGCAAAGTCCCGGCTAGTTTTCAGAAGTTAGCCGGGATATTGCCGAAGTTAGTGTTTTCAGTGTTAACACTACCAGCGCCTGCGGCCACAGCGCCCTTGGCGCAAATATAGCGCCCGCTTATAGAGCGCCTATAGCGCGAGCGCGGCTTACAGTGCGCTCAGCGCCTGCTGCAGGGCGTCGCCGGTGAGAATCTGCGGCAGGATCTGCGCTGGCTGTGACGGGTCGGCGGGAAACAGCAGGTACAGGGGGATGCCGTTGCGGCCGTACTGGGCCAGCAGCTCTGTGATCTGCGGGTCGTAGAGGGTCCAGTCCGCCACCATCTGGGTGACGCCGGCGCGGTTGAAGGCGAGCTCGGTATCCTCGCTGCGCAACACCACGGCCTCGTTAGCGGCGCAGGTGATGCACCAGTCGGCGGTGACATTGAGAAATACCGGCTTGCCGGCGCGGCGGTACTCGTCCAGCAGCTGCGGGCTGTAGGCGGCGTGTTCGCCGGCGGTGGCGTGGACCAGTTGCGGCTGCATCACCGAACTGTTGAACAGCCAGCCGCTGGTGCTGATCAGCACTGCGGCGGCGGTAATGCGCCCGCGCAGACCCAGCTGCCACAGCCACAGCAGAAAGCCGATCACCAGCCACAGCGCCACGGTGGCGGCGATGCCGTTGGCGCCGGTCTGGCGGCCGATCACCCAGGCCAGCCACAGCGCGCTGGCCAGCAGCGGAAAGGCCAGGAACTGGCGCAGTCGCACCATCCAGGTGCCGGGCTTGGGCAGCAGCCGCAGCCAGCCCGGGAACAGGGTCAGCAGCAGGATGGGCGCCGCCATGCCCGCGCCCAGGGCGGTGAACACGCCCATCGCCACCGGCGCCGGTTGGGTGGCGGCAAAACCCACCGCGGTGCCCATAAAGGGGGCGGTGCAGGGGGTGGCGACCACGGTGGCCAGCACCCCGGTGAAAAAGCTGCCGCTATAGCCGCTGCGGCTGGCCAGGTCGCCGCCGACATTGATCCAGGAGCCGGAGATCTGGAACACGCCCAGCAAGTTCAGTGACAGCAGGAAAAACAGACAGGACAGCGCCGCCACAAACCACGGGCTTTGCAGCTGGAAGCCCCAGCCCACGGCGCGGCCGGCGCCCTGCAGTGCAATCAGCGCACCGGCGACCACGGCAAAGCTGAGCACCACCCCGGCGCTGTACACCAGGCCGTGGCCGGCGGGGCGGCCGTCATGGGCATTGGCAAAGCTCAGCACCTTGAGGCTGAGCACCGGAAACACACAGGGCATCAGGTTGAGCAGGGCGCCGCCGGCTACGGCCATCAGCACAATCCACCACAGCGGTGCGCCGCTGTTGGCACCGCTGCCCGCTACCGGCGCCGCGGCTGCGTCGAATTCGGCTGCGCTGAGTTCCAGGATCTGGCCGCTGCCGGTGTCGACGCGGAAGTACCAGTGGTGCGGCGGGTAACAGAGGCCGGCATCGGCGCAGCCCTGGGCGCTCTGTTTCACCGTGAGCACCGTGTCTGGTGGCAGGTTGGCCAGCTGCAGGTTGGTGTTGTGGTAGTAGACAGTGGTCAGGCCGAAATAGGGGTCGTCTTTTTCGATGCCGTCTTCGTAGATGGGAGACACCTGCAGTTGCTGGCCGTGCAGGCTGACGGCGGTGGCGAAGCGGTCGCCGTAGAGGTAGTAGCCGTCGGCGATCGACCACTGCAGATTGAGTGTGTTGTCCTCACCGAGGCTGGGCAGCACCCGGTAGGCCTCGGTAACCGGCAGAAATTCCGCCTCGGTGCTGTCGGCAAAGGGGTCGGCGGCCAGTGCGGGCTTGATCAGCAGGGCAAAGCATAAGAGTATGATGCGTTGGAATGGCGACATGTAGACCCCTGTAAATCAACAGCTTATCTGTGTGAATATTGACTCTTTCGGGCGCCAGAGTTCCGTGGCGTCGCGCCTCATTGTAAGGGAAAATTTTGCCTCTGTGCGCTGTCGCCCACGGCTTGAACGAGAAACGGAGAATCAGCCATGCCCCCGCTGTCACGCAGGGCCAAGATCTGGCGCCTAGCGCCCTTTTTACTGGCACTGCTAAGCGCGTTGCCGACCGCGGCGCTGGAGCTGCGCGCCGGCCATGTGCGCGGGCTGCCGCCGGGGCAGCCGGCCACCGCGGCCTTTTTCGAGCTGCACAACCCCGCCGCCCAGCCCTGGGTGCTGGTGGCGGCCAGCAGTGACGCCGCCGAGCGGGTGGAGATCCACCGCCACCAGATGAACGAGGGCCGCATGGCCATGTCGCAGGTGGCACAGGTAGTCGTGCCGGCGGGCGGCAGCTTCCGCTTTGCCCCGGGTGAGCACCACCTGATGCTGATCGGTCTCAGCCGCGCCTTGCGCGAGGGCGACAGCGTGGCGCTGACACTGGAAGGCGCCGACGGCAGCGCCATCACCGCGACGCTGCCGGTGATCAGTGTGCTCAATGAAGCCAGGCACCACCAGGAAAACCAGCGCGACCAAAATAACCAGCACCATCAGCATCATCACTGAGATCGTCGCTATCGATAACGTCACCATCGAGAACGTCGGCGAACACCACAGCGAGCAACAGATAAAAAAGGGGAGCAGGGAATGAAGTGGCAGGGGCAGAAAGAGCGGCTGTTGGCGCTGCGCGAGGCCGGCGAGGACTGGCTGGGCAGCGGGGTGGCGCTAAAGTTGGCGGCGGGCGGCCTCGCTGCCTATGTCGTGCTGGCCACGGCTGCGGGCTGGTACTGGAGCCGGGAGCCGGAGCTGCTGGTGCTGCCGGCGGCCGAGCACAACTCGCCGGCGGTGGTGGGTACCGCTACCACCGGCGCGCTGATTGCCGTTGCCAGCGAACTGCTGGACAAGCCCGGCGGTTTTATCAGCAACGACATCCTGCCGCCGGGTGTGCTGTTGGACAATATGCCGTCTTGGGAGTACGGCGTGCTGATCCAGGTGCGCGACCTTACCCGCGCGCTGCGCGAGAGCCTGAGCCGCTCCCAGTCCCAGTCCCAGGAAGATGTGGCGCTGGCGCGGGCCGAGCCGCGGTTGAATTTTTCCAATAACAGCTGGGCGGTGCCGGCCTCGGAGTCGGAATACCGCGAGGGCATCCGCTACCTGCAGAAGTACCTCGACCGCCTCGGCAATGTCGACGACCCCCAGGCCCAGTTCTATGCCCGTGCCGACAACCTGCGCTACTGGTTGCGCATCGTCGAGTCGCGCCTCGGCAGCCTGTCGCAACGGCTCAGCGCCAGTGTCGGCCAGCGCCGGGTGAACACTGACTTGGCCAGCGAGCCCGCCGCCCGCCAGTCCACTGCGGCGCCGCGGGAGATCGAGGTGAAAACGCCGTGGCTGGAGATCGACGACGTGTTCTACGAGGCGCGCGGCCATACCTGGGCACTGATCCAGTTCCTGCGCGCCATCGAGGTGGATTTCGCCGACGTGCTGGCCAACAAGAATGCGGCGGTGAGCGTGCGCCAAATCATTCGCGAGCTGGAGGAAACCCAGCAGCCCATTTACAGTCCCATGGTGCTTAACGGCAGCGGCTTCGGCCTGCTGGCCAATCATTCGCTGGTGATGGCTTCCTATATTTCGCGAGCCAATGCCGCCATCATCGATCTGCGCGAATTACTGGCGCAGGGATAAGGGATTAGAGAAAGGAGAGAAAAGACAGATGAAGCGCCTACCACAATTGATCGCCCTGCTGATGGCCGCGCTGCTGGCGGGCTGCGCCCTGAGTCCGCAGCAGGTGACCATTGCCCCGCAGCTGGCGCCGGCCGACAGCAATATCGGCGCCGGCCGTTCGGTGCGGGTGGTGGTTGAAGATCGCCGCGAATCGCCGGTGATCGGCCACCGCGGCGGTGTTTACGCCGACACCAGCAATATCACCGCCGCCAATGATATTGGCCAGGCGCTGGCGCGGGCGGCGGAGCAGAAGCTGCGCTCGATGGGTTTTGCGGTGGCGAGCGGTTTCGCCCCGGCTGACAGCGAGCTGCGGGTGGTGGTCGATACCCTCAGCTACCAGCATCCCGATAAGGCGGCGGTGGGCTACGATGTCGAGCTGCTGTCGGTGCTGGGCGCCGAGGTGCAGCGCAGCGAGCAGCGCTACGAAGGGCGCTACCGGGTAAAAACCTCGCGGCACTTCTTCAATTCGCCCAGCGCGCCGCACAACGAGAAACTGATCAACGAGGTGCTGGCCGAGACCCTGGAGCGGCTGTTTGCCGACGCCAAGCTGCAGGCTTTTATGCTGCGCTAGCTAGACGCTAGACGCTAGACGCGGGGCGTCGCCGCCCCGCCG
>JBFHRT010000224.1:0-4357 GCA_041591575.1 Spongiibacteraceae bacterium | reverse complement strand
TCGTCTTTCAGCAGCTATCGCCATTCAGCAAGCATCGCCTTTCAGTATTTGGGGTAGCCCCGCGGTGGCAAATACCACCCGGTCGCAGATGGCCGCCAGATCCTGATGCAGCCAGCCCGCCTCATCCACAAACTGGCGTGACAGGCGGTTGGCCGGCACCACCCCCTGGCCGACCTCGTTGCTAACCAGGATCACCTGGCCTCGGATGCTCTGCAGCGTTTCCAGCAGCGCCTGGCGCGCCTGTTGCCAGCCTTCCGGGTTGTCCATGATCAGCCAGTTGCTGAGCCACAGGGTCAGGCAATCTACCAGAATACAGCGGGAATTGCTGTCGAAGTGGCGGATCACGCCGGCCAGGTCGTGGGTCTCTTCCACTGTGTGCCAGGCCTCGCTGCGGCGCTGGCGATGGTGGGCGATGCGGTCGGCCATCTCGCCGTCACCGGCGGTGGCAGTGGCGATGTAGATCAGCTCATGACAGGACGCCAAAGCCCGCTGCTCCGCCAGCCGGCTCTTGCCGGAGCGGGCGCCCCCCAGGTACAGTTCCAGCACCCCACTTCCCCTTTATTCATTATGCTTATGCCCAAACGGCAACTGCCGTATAGTGGGCAATTTTACCCGACAGCGTCAAACAGAGGTATGCATGGGCCACCGACTCTCAAAAATCTACACCCGCACCGGCGACAAGGGCACCACCGGTCTCGGTGACGGCAGCCGTATCGACAAGGATCACCCGCGCATGGAGGCCATTGGCACCGTCGACGAGGTCAACTGCCATGTCGGCCTATTGGTGGCAGAGCTGCCCGAGGGCGACGACTACCTGCCGCTGCTGTCGCGCATCCAGCACGACTTGTTCGATCTGGGCGGTGAACTGGCGGTGCCCGGCTTTCAGCTGATCAGCGAGGAGCGGGTCACCGAGCTGGAGCAGCAGCTCGATACCCTCAACGAATCACTGCCGCCGCTGAAGAACTTTATCCTCCCCGGCGGCAGCAAGGCCGCGGCTCAGTGTCACCTGGCGCGGGTGGTTTGCCGGCGTGCTGAGCGCTGCATGGTGCACCTCAGCCACGACACCGAACTCAATGCCGCCGGCAGCAAATACCTTAACCGCCTGTCGGACCTGCTGTTTGTGCTGGCACGTCAGTTGGCTCGTCGCGATGGTGGTAAGGAAGTGCTGTGGGAGCAGCGCAAGGGCTGAAGCGAGCCAGATACATTCGATCTCTGTGACCGCAGCTGATACTGCGGTTACGCGCATAAATTATCGAATACCTGTAGGTGCGGATTTATCCGCACATTGGCAAATTTGAGAGGCGATGCGTGCGGATAAATCCGCACCTACAGTACCTGTCTAGGGGCATATCTGCTTAGCGCCCCGCCAGTCAGGCACCCCACCCCCACAACCAGGCAGCACCACGCACGCCACTGGAATCACCGTGCTCGGCACGGCACAGGCGGGTGCGGACACTGTCGCTGAATACGTAGTCACCCCAGAGCTGCGGCACTGCCTTGTACAGCGAGTCGATATTGGACAGGCCACCGCCCAATACGATCACTTCTGGATCCAGCACGTTGGTAACAGTGGCCAGTGCCTGCGCCAGTTGCCCGGCATAGATTTCCAGCTGCCTTAGCGCAAGTCCTTCTCCGGCGGCTGCGGCTGCCACCAGCTGCTCGACGCTGTCGGCCCGCCCACCGCTGCGGCGGTAGCTGGCCAGCAACCCGGCGCCACTGAGATAGGTCTCGATGCAGTCGCGACGCCCGCAATAACAGCTCCGCCCTTCGGCAGCTCCCGGCATGGGGTTGTGTCCCCATTCGCCGGCGATGGCATTGGCCCCCAGCAGCAGACGACCACCTATCACTACCCCACCGCCGACCCCGGTGCCGAGAATCACCCCGAACACGCTTTCGGCGCCCGCCGCGGCGCCGTCGACGGCCTCGGACAGGGCGAAACAGTCTGCATCATTAGCGAGGCGGATATCGCGGCCGAGGGCCTCGCTCAAGTCCCGATACAGCGGTCGGCCGTTGAGGCAGGTGCTGTTGCAGTTCTTCATCAGGCCATTTTCGCGAGAGGGCGCGCCGGGGGTGGCAATGCCGACGCGACAGCGCTCGCCGGCCAAGGTTTCCAGCCTGGCAACGAGCTCGCGAATTGCGGAGAGGGTCGCGGCATAGTCGCCGCTGGGGGTAGCCAGGCGCTGGCGGTGCAGATACTGGCCGTCGCTACTGAGCAGCACCCCTTCGATCTTGGTGCCCCCCAGGTCAATGCCGATGCGCGGCATGATTCCGCCGGGAACAGTACCGCGAGTCAGCGTGTTGCTAGTTGACACTAGATCAGCTGAATCAGGGCAATCACCACCACCCAGCACAGCAGGCAGCGAAACAGCAGTGCCTGGGCGGCATTGAGCTCGGCGGCCGCGGCCGCGCTGTACTGCTCGCCGTCGACCAGCCCCTCGGGCACCGGCTCCGACAGCGCCAGCGACCCCCAGGCATCTAGCAGTTCCGCGCTGGGGCGCGCCTCGGCGAAATACTCGCGCCAGCGCCCGATACAGCGGTCGAAGTTGCCAACCAGCGCAAAGGTAAAGCCCAGGATACGTGCGGGAATCCACTCGGTATAAAACAGCGCATTACCCGCCACTTCTTTGTCATCGGACGCGGTGTGCGCCCCAGTCTGCAGCAAAAACAGTAGTCGGTAGGCCATGGCAGCGGCAGGCCCCAGCAACACAAACCAGAAAATCACCGAAAACCAGCGTTCGAAACCCTGGTAAAACAGCGCGCGGCGCACTGCCTGGTGCAGCTCCCGGGCGTTGTCGATCTTGTCGCCGCGCTCGAAATCATCCAGCGTCAGCGCGTGCTCATAGGCACCTTCTAGGTCACCGCGCCGCCAGCAATCCAGGTACAGCGACAAGCGGTTGCTGAAGTCGCCCCGCCCCAGACTATACAGCAGCACCGCCACAAACAGGATCAATAGCGGAATGCCGAACAGCACCGTACCCAAAATCGCCTGCAACAGCAGCACCACCATGACCGGCAGCGCTACAGCAACTCCGGCGCGCATCCAGGGCGCCGGCAAGGCCTGCAGGCGCCGGTAGAGCGTCTCGAACCAACTGTCCTGCTGGATGGCGCCACCGCTGCCCCAGAACTGCACGGCTGCCAGCACGATGATGATTGCGAAAAATTCCATAGTTCAGGCCAGTTGTTGTTTGAAATAGTGCCAGTCGAAGGCAGGGCCGGGATCGGTTTTGCGGCCGGGCGCAATATCGCTATGCCCGGCAATTCGGTCCTTGCTAATGCCCGGATAGTAACACCGCAAGGTATCCGTCACCATCACCAGGCTGCGGTACTGCGCTTCGGTGTAAGGGAGCTCATCCGTGCCTTCCAGCTCGATACCGATGCTGAAATCATTGCAGTTTTCCCGTCCCTGAAACTGCGAGACGCCAGCGTGCCAGGCGCGCAAGGAAAAAGGCACAAACTGACAAATGGCCCCAGCGCGGTCGATCAACAAATGTGAGGACACCCGCAGGTCGACTAGGTCGGCAAACGCCGGGTTGGCGTTGCAGTCCAAGCAGTTGGTAAACAGCTGTCGTACAGCAGGCGTGCCGAACTCGCCCGGAGGCAGGCTGATATTGTGTATGACCAGCAGATCTATCGGGCAATCGGGCGGACGCTGGTTGAAATTGGGCGAAGGACAGCGCTCAACACTGCTGAGCCAACCCCCGCAGTCTATTTCAAGCATGTATTGCTGTCTCGCAGAGTCGGGAATCCATCATAGCCCAGGTCGGCAGCGGTGGCACAATTGGCACAGCCGAAATGCAAACGGGCCGCAAATATGCGGCCCGTACTCGTCGTTGAACAAGCGACAAGCTTAAATCGGCTTGTCTTTCATGTCGCGCAGGTTGCTGATTACCGATTCCAGTGCACGGTCAAACAGCATACCATCGTCCAGCAACATCAGCCGCTCGTCGATCAACTCCACCAGCAGCTCGTCTCGGGTGTACTCGGCCACCTTAACACCGGAGCGGTTGACGAAGATGTGCCGGCCAGTACTGGCGATCACCGCTGCCAGGCGGCAGCGTTGCTTCTTATTCTGCGCCTGAACGAACTCCACCCAGGAACCCACATGGAGCTTGGCCAGCAACAGCTCGGCCTCGGCCCGCAATTCTGCAGCGGCAGGGGCTGGCGTCGCCTCTTCAGCAGCCTGGGCCGTCTCTTCGCCCAGCGATTCGACCAGCGGCTCATCCAGCGAGGCCAGCTCGGCGTCCAGCGCCTCTAGGTCCGTGTCGCCTGCAACCTCCGCTGCAACCTGTTCAATATCATCCATACCCGACCCTTTATCATTTTTGTTATCGGTCTTGGTGCGGCCGCCACGCGCCTC
>JBFHRT010000223.1:0-4359 GCA_041591575.1 Spongiibacteraceae bacterium | reverse complement strand
CCCAAGCAGGCCTTTCGCCGCGGCTGGAGCTTCGGCAGCGGTCTGTTTCTGGCCGGCGCCTCCTGGATCTACGTCAGCATCCACGACTACGGTTTTGTGCCGGTGCTGCCGGCGGCGCTGCTGACCACGGTATTCTGCGTCGGCATCGGCAGCCTGCAGGGCCTGCTCAGCTACGGCTATGTGCGCTGGCTGCGCGACGGTCGCGCCGGCGCCACCCTGGGCTTTGCCGCGCTGTGGGTGCTGGGCGAGTGGCTGCGCAGCTGGCTGCTCACCGGCTTCCCCTGGCTGTATCTGGGCTACGCCCACCTGCATACGCCGCTGGCGGGCTGGGCGCCGGTGACCGGCGTGCTGAGCATCGGTTTTATTGTCGCTCTGACCGGGGCCGCGCTGGCTGCCCTCGTTCGCGACCGCCGTCAGTGGCCGCCGCTGGCCGCGGTGCTGGCACTGGCGCTGCTGGGACAGTCGCTGTTGCAGCAGCACTGGACCGAGCGCAGCAGCGACACGCCGCTGCGGGTAGCGGCGGTGCAGATCAATATCAGCCAGGACCAGAAGTGGCGCCCGGAAAACCTCAAGCCCACCCTGATCCGCTACCGCGAGATGACGCTGCCATTGTTTAAGGATCACCAGCTAGTGATCTGGCCCGAGGCGGCCATCCCCGCCTTTTTCCATCAGGTGGGCGACTATCTGGGGCCGCTGGCCAGCCGCGCCGAAGACAGCGGCAGCAGCCTGATCACCGGCGTGCCCTACTGGACTCCCGGCCACATCTATAACAGCGCAGTGGCCATGGGCAACGGCGACGGCAGCTATTTCAAGCAGCGGCTGGTGCCCTTTGGCGAGTACGTGCCGCTGGAAAACTCGCTGGGCAAGCTGATCCGTATTTTCGAGCTGCCGCTGTCCAGCTTCAGCGCCGGTGGCCCCGACCAGGGTCCGCTGCGCGCCGCCGGCCTGCGCCTGGCGCCCTTTATCTGCTACGAGATTGTCTACCCCGACCTGGTGGCCCGCCACGGCCGCGACGCCGATGTGCTGCTCACCCTCAGCAACGACGCCTGGTTCGGGCGCTCGCTGGGCCCCGCCCAGCATATGCAGATGGCGCAGATGCGCGCACTGGAAACCGGCCGCCAGCTGATCCGTGCCACCGGCACCGGCATTACCGCCCTGGTGGACGAGCGCGGCCGCATCACCGCCAGCATTCCCAGCCACCAGCCCGGCGTGCTCAGCGGCGAGGTCTACCCCTTCCGCGGCCACACCCCCTTCAGCCGCGCCGGCTCGCTGCCCATCCTGCTGCTGTGCGCGCTGCTCTGTGCACTGGCGATGCGCCGGCGCGCTTAGCGCTTGTCGGCGCTAGCTGATAAAATGCGCGGCACATTCCACCATTGCCACCCCCACCGCTAGCGGCGCGTGGCCCACCACACAACCCGAGTTTCAGGACACGATGGACGAGCATTACAAACCGGACGAAATCGAGCGCCGCGCGCAGCAATTCTGGCAGGACAACAACAGCTTTGCCGTGACCGAGGACCCCAGCCGGGAGAAGTACTACTGCCTGGCCATGTTCCCCTACCCCAGCGGCAAGCTGCACATGGGCCACGTGCGTAACTACAGCATCGCCGACGTGATCTCGCGCTACCAGCGTATGCTGGGCAAGAACGTGCTGCAGCCGATGGGCTGGGACGCCTTCGGCCTGCCGGCGGAAAACGCCGCGGTAAAAAACCAGGTGCCGCCGGCCAAGTGGACCTACGAGAACATCGACTACATGAAGCACCAGCTCAACGAGCTGGGCTTCGCCTACGACTGGAACCGCGAACTGGCCACCTGCCGCCCCGACTACTACCGCTGGGAGCAGTGGTTCTTCACCCGCCTGTACGACAAGGGCCTGGTGTACAAGAAAACCTCGGCGGTGAACTGGTGCCCCAACGACGAGACCGTGCTGGCCAACGAGCAGGTCATCGACGGCTGCTGCTGGCGCTGCGACACCCCGGTCGAGCGCAAGGAAATTCCCCAGTGGTTTATCAAGATCACCGACTACGCCGACCAGCTGCTGGCGGACCTGGATAAACTCGACGGCTGGCCCGAGCAGGTCAAGACCATGCAGCGCAACTGGATCGGCCGCTCCGAGGGCGTGCAGATGCGCTTCGACCTGGCCGCACCGGTGGCCGGCATTGAAGGCCTCGAGGTCTACACCACCCGCCCGGACACGCTGATGGGCGCCACCTATGTCAGTGTCGCCGCCGAGCATCCCATCAGCTTGGCGCTGTCGGAAAACAACCCCGAGCTGGCGGCCTTTATCGACGAGTGCAAGCACAGCTCCGTGGCCGAGGCCGACATGGCCACCATGGAAAAGAAAGGCATGGCGCTGGGCATCGACGCGGTGCACCCCATCACTGGCGACACCGTGCCGGTGTGGGTGGCCAACTACGTGCTGATGGATTACGGCTCCGGCGCGGTGATGGCGGTGCCGGCCCACGACGAGCGCGACTTCGCCTTCGCCAACACCTACCAGCTGCCGATGGTGCAGGTGATCGCCAGCAACGACAGCGACGACACCCCCTTCGACGCCGCCAACTGGCAGGAGTGGTACGCGCGCAAGGGCAACACCCACACCATCAACTCCGGCGAGTTCGACGGCCTCGACTTCCAGGCTGCCTTCGATGCCATCGCCGACAAGCTGCAGGCCCTGGGCCACGGCCAGCGCACCCAGAATTACCGCCTGCGCGACTGGGGCGTGTCGCGCCAGCGCTACTGGGGCGCGCCCATCCCCATGTTCAACCTGCCGCAGGGCGGCGAAATTCCGGTGCCGGCGGCCAAGCTGCCGGTACTGCTGCCCGAGGACGTGGCCATGGACGGCGTGCAGTCGCCGATCAAGGCCGACCCCGAGTGGCGCCGCGATGAGCTGGACGGCAAGGCGGTGGAGCGCGAGACCGATACCTTCGACACCTTTATGGAGTCCTCCTGGTACTACGCCCGCTTCACCTGCCCCGACTACGAGCAGGGCATGCTGGACCCCGAGCGCGCCAACTACTGGCTGCCGGTGGACCAGTATGTGGGCGGCATCGAGCACGCCATCCTGCACCTGCTGTACGCGCGCTTCTTCCACAAGCTGATGAGCGACGAGGGCCTGGTCAACTCCGACGAGCCCTTCGAGCAGCTGCTGTGCCAGGGCATGGTGCTCAAGGACGGCGCCAAGATGTCCAAGTCCAAGGGCAACACCGTCGACCCGCAGGCGATGATCGAACAGTACGGCGCCGACACCGTGCGCCTGTTCATGATGTTCGCCGCGCCCCCCGAACAGAGCCTGGAGTGGTCCGACTCCGGCGTTGAGGGCGCCCACCGTTTCCTGCGCAAACTGTGGAAACTGGTCAGCGCCCATCTCGCCGTCGGCAGTGCAGTAGCGCTGGATGCCGGCGCCCTGAGCGACAGCGAGCGCAACGTGCGCCGCAAGACCCACGAGACCATCGCCAAGGTCAGCGATGACTATGGCCGCCGCCTCACCTTCAACACCGCCATCGCCGCGGTAATGGAACTGATCAACGAGCTGGGCAAACTGGACCGCGCCAGCGTTCAGGGCCTGGCGGTGGAGCGCGAGGCGCTGGAAGCCGCGGTGCGGCTGCTGGCCCCCATCGTGCCCCATATCAGCCACGCACTGTGGGCCGAGCTGGGCCACGGCGAGGCGGTGATCGACGCCGCCTGGCCGGAAGTGGACGAGGCCGCGCTGGTGCGCAGCTCCATTGAAATGGTGGTGCAGGTCAACGGCAAGGTGCGCGGCAAGATCCAGGTGGCCGCCGACGCCGACGCCGACGCCATCAAGGCCGCTGCCCGCGCCCAGGAAAACGTGCAGCGCTTTATCGACGGCAAGACCGTGCGCAAGGAAATCGTGGTGCCGCAGAAACTGGTCAACATCGTCGTCGCATGATGAGCCGAATCTGTACGCGCCTTGCCCTGCTCCTGCTGATGCCTGCGCTGCTGAGCGCCTGCGGCTTCCAGCTGCGCGGCAGCGCCGCCATGCCCGCCCAGTGGCAGCCGCTGTACGTGCGCAGCGACTCACCCAACAGTGAGCTGCACCAGCTGCTGCTGCGCGAACTGGAGCTGCGCGGCGTCGCCCTCAGCAGGCACGCCGACAATGCCCGTGCGCTGCTGCAGATCAGCGCCATCGAAGATCAGCAGTTCACCGTGTCGCTGGACAGCGAGGCGCTGGCCGCCGAGTACGCCCTCTACCAACGGGCCAATATCCACCTGCTCGACAGCAGTGGCGAATCCCTGGCCGGCCCGCAGCAGATCCAGGTGCGGCGGGTGATCATCAACGACCCCAACAACCCGGTGGGCGAAGAAAGCGAGCACGACCTGCTCAAGCGCGAGATGGTG
>JBFHRT010000222.1:0-4371 GCA_041591575.1 Spongiibacteraceae bacterium | reverse complement strand
GATCGCCGACAAGTGGGGCTTTTCCCGTCGTGACCTGGAAGTCTACGCGTTGGAGTCCCACACCCGGGCACTGAAAGCGATTGAGGAAGGCCGCTTCGAGCGCGAGATCCTGCCGCTGGAAGGCGTCACCACTGACGAGACCCCGCGCCAGAGCACGCTGGAGAAAATGGCCGAGCTGGATTTCCTGTTTGGCTGCGACAAGGTCACTGCCGCGGTATCCAGCCAGACCTGCGACGCCTCCAGCGCCATGCTGATCGTCTCTGAGGATGCGCTCAAGCGCTACAACCTCACCCCGCGTGCGCGCATTCACCACATCAGCGTGCGCGCCGAAGACCCGATCTGGATGCTGACCGCGCCCATTCCCGCCACGCAATATGCGCTGAAGAAAGCGGGCATGAGCATGAACGATATCGACCGCGTGGAAATCAACGAGGCCTTCGCCTCGGTGGCCATGGCCTGGCTGAAAGAGACCGGCTACGACCCCGAAAAGACCAACGTCAACGGCGGTGCCATCGCCCTGGGTCACCCGCTGGGCGCCACCGGCACCAAGCTGATGACCACTCTGCTGCACGAGCTGGAGCGCAGCGGCGGCCGCTACGGCCTGCAGACCATGTGCGAGGGCGGCGGTCAGGCCAACGTAACCATTATTGAGCGCCTGTAAGGCGCCTTGGGTCGGACGTCGGGAGTCTGACGTCTGACGCTTGCGGCGCTGCGCGCCGCTAACAGCGAACGCAGTGAGCAGCGTCCGACTTCCGACGTCAGACGTCCGACCACTCAACAAATACCGCGGTGTCACACGGTTGGCACCCAAGCTGACAAGAGGGCAAAAAACCATGGGAATCTGCCAAGATCGAGTAGTTATCATCACCGGTGCCGGCGGCGGTCTGGGCCGCTGCTACGCGCTGGCTTTCGCCGCCGAAGGCGCCAAGGTGGTGGTCAACGACATCAATGTCGAGGCCGCGCAGAAAGTGGTCGATGAAATCAAGGCGGCCGGCGGCGAGGCTGCGGCCAACAGCTCTGACATCACTAACTACGATGACTCCCTCAATGCGGTGAAGACTGCTATTGATACTTTCGGCGGTCTTGATGTCGTCGTGAACAACGCCGGCATCTGCCGCGACCGCATGTTCGCCTCCCTCACCGAAGCCGAGTGGGACGCGGTGATCGCGGTGCACCTCAAGGGCCACTTCTGCATCACCAGCCATGCCGTGCACTACTGGCGCGCGCAGAGCAAGGAAGGCAAAGAGGTTAAAGCCCGTATCATCAACACCACTTCCGGCGCCGGTCTGCAGGGCTCCATCGGTCAGAGCAACTACGCCGCGGCCAAGGGCGGTATCGCTACCCTGACCCTGAACCAGGCGGCGGAACTGGGCCGCTACGGCATCACCGCCAACGCCATGGCACCGGCGGCACGCACCGGCATGACCGAAGACGTGTTTGCCGACATGATGAAAAAGCCGGAAGACGGCTTCGATTACTTCGATCCCGCCAACGTAGCGCCGACTGTGGTGTGGCTGGGTTCGGAACAATCTCAGGAAATCACCGGTCGCATCTTTGAGGTCGAGGGCGGTAAGATCTCTATCGCCGATGGCTGGCGCAAGGGTCCGGAAGTGGATAAGGGCGCGCGCTGGCAACCGGCCGAGGTGGGCGGTGCTGTCAGTGAGATTCTGGAGAAGGCCGTTCCGCCGCAAAAAGTTTACGGAACCTGAGGTCTTTGGGGCTCGGGTTTCTTAACTAGCACCTAAGAACCTGAGCCTAAAAAGGAGTTACACCATGCGGGTAGCTGTTGCCCTGATCGCGATCACCCTGGCCTCCGGCGCAAACGCCGGCGCCATCAGTTTCAACTTCGGCGAGGACGCCATCGGCCTGGCACTGCAGACGCCGGTGGCCCCGGCCGCCGGCATCGAAATCGCCGGCTGGCACCACGAGGACGATCACGACCTGGGCACGCTGGGCGTCTTTGCCATCGGCAAGCGCGGCAAGCTGCAGGGCAGCGTTGGCGTCAAGGGTTACTACGCCGACGTCGATGATTTTCAGGGCTACGGCGCCGCCTTCGGTGCCAACGTCAAACTGCCGCTGTCGGACGTGCTCGATCTGCACGGCCGCGCCTTTATCGGCCCGTCGGTGGCTTCCGCCGATGATGCCGACGGCTATCAGGAGTGGGGCGTCAGTTTTGAGGTCAACCTGTTCGGCAATTCCTCGCTGTCGCTGGGCTACCGCGAGGTGGAGTTCGATGTCGACGGTGGCGGCGAGTTCGAGTTTCAGGACGACGTTTACCTCGGTTTGAATCTGCTTTTCTGACCGCCGTCGGGCGGTCCTTATTGGAGTCATTATGGAGTTCGCTTTCACTGAAGAGCAGCAGATGATCCGCGATACCGCGGAAGCATTTCTGGCTGAAGTGTCTACCAGTGAAGCCATTCGCAAGGCGATGGCCACTGAACAGGGCTACGACGACGCGGTGTGGCAGCGCATCTGCGGCGAAATGTACTGGCAGGCCATTCACATCCCCGAAGAATACGGCGGCATGGGCCTGGGCTACGTGGAGCTGGTGGCCATGCTGGAGCAGATGGGCCGCTACCTGCTGTGCTCGCCCTTCTATTCCACCGTGTGTCTGGCGACCAACGCCCTGCTGGTGGCGGGCTCCGACGAACAGAAGGCCGAATACCTGCCGCAGATCTGCGAAGGCAGCCTCACCGGCACCCTGGCCTACACCGGTGCTAGCGGCCGCTGGGGCGCCGATGCGGTGGAAGCGACCTTCCGCCGCGATGGCGACAGTTATGTGCTGAACGGCGAGCTACGCTACGTGCCCGACGGCCACACCGCCGGCCTGCTGGTGGTGGCGGCCCGCGCCGAGGGCTCCACCGGCGAAAACGGCATCAGCCTGTTCCTGCTGCCGGCCGACAGTGCCGGCGTCAGCCGCAGCTGGCTGCCGACCCTGGACCAGACCCGCAAGCAGGCGCAGATCTCGCTGGCCAATGTGGCGGTGCCGGCGTCTGCGCTGATGGGCGAGGAGGGCGCCGCCTGGCCCCAGCTCAGCCGCATCATTGATCTCGCTACCGTGGCCGTTGCCGCCGAGCAGATGGGCGGCACCCAGCAGGTGCTGGATATCACCGTGGACTACGCCAAGGAGCGCAGCCAGTTCAATCGCCCCATCGCCAGCTTCCAGGCCATCAAGCACAAGGCCGCCGACATGATGCTGCGCGCCGAGGCCGCGCGTTCGGCGGTGTACTACGCCGCCTGTGTCGCCCAGGAAGCCATTGAAGGCAGCGAGCTGGCTGGCGAGCTGCCGGAGGCGGCCAGCATCGCCAAGGCCTACTGCTCCGACGCCTACTTCAAGAATGCCGGCGAGGCCATTCAGATTCACGGCGGCGTCGGCTTCACCTGGGAGTACGACGTGCACCTGTATTTCAAGCGCGCCAAGGCCAGCGAACACTTCCTGGGCAATGGTAGTTACCACCGCGAGCGCGTCGCGCAGCTGCTGCTGGATTGAGGAGAGCATCATGAAGTTAAGTTTCAGTCCGGAAGACGAAAAATTCCGCGAGGAAATTGCCGGCTGGTTGCGCGACAACCTGGTGGGTGAGTTCGAGCAGCTCAAGTTCCGCGGCGGCCCCGGTGACGAGCACATGTTCCCGGAAGAGCGCCTGCGCTGGGAGCAGAAGCTGGCCGAGGGCGGCTGGACCTGTGTCGGCTGGCCCAAGGAATGTGGCGGCCGCGGCCTGTCCATCGAGCAGCAGGTAATCTTCTTTGAAGAGTATGCCCGCGCCGGCGCCCCCGGTCGCATGGGCCATATCGGTGAGGGCCTGGCTGGCCCCACCATCATCGCCTTCGGCAGCGAGCAGCAGAAGCAGAAATACCTGCCCGGCATCGTCGCCGGTACCGAGCTGTGGTGTCAGGGTTACTCCGAACCCGGCGCCGGTTCCGACCTGGCCAACGTCAAGACCAAGGCACGCTTCGACGAAGCGCGCGGCAAGTGGGTGATCAACGGCCAGAAAGTGTGGACCTCGCTGGCTCACGAGTCTGACTACTGTTTCGTGATCGCCCGCACCGACCCTGATTCCAAGGCCCACAAGGGCCTGGGTTTCTTCCTGGTGAAGATGGATCAGCCCGGTGTGGAAGTGCGCCCCATTGAACAGATCACCGGCACCAGCGAATTCAACGAGGTGTTCTTTGACGACGCCGAGTGCGACGCCGACGACATCGTCGGCGCTCCCGGCGACGGCTGGAAGGTGGCCATGGGCCTGCTGGGCTTTGAGCGCGGCGTGTCTACCCTGGGCCAGCAAATGGCCTTCCAGAACGAACTGGACGAAATCGTTCGCGTGGCCAAGGCCAACGGTGCCGCCCAGGACCCGGTGATCCGCCAGCGCATCGCTG